>NZ_MEGQ01000009.1:0-65552 GCF_001725585.1 Thiomonas sp. SCN 64-16
GGCGAAGGATGCCGTGCCCGCGGCTGTCGAGGCGCGCAACAGCGGCCTGCTCGACAGCCTGCAGGCGATGATGCAGGGCGCCCAGGCCGGAACGGCGGATGGTGGCGGATCGCCCGGCGCCCCGTCCATCGGGATGCAAGGCGCGGCGCCGGGCGGCGGTGCCGCATGAGCCGCAAGCGCTTTGCCCGACCTTCCGACGCCGGCGGCCCGCTCGCGGCGCGCGCGGCGCTGGCGAAAGCCTATGCGCGGGTCTTCTCCGGCGAGGACGGCGAAATGGTGCTGGCCGACCTGACGGCCACGACAGGCTACTACCGCCGCCCGTCCTATGGCGACTGGCTGGCGCGAACGAAGACGCCCGAGGGCTTCGAACTGCACAGCGCGCTGAGCAATGCCCGCGCCGAAGTGGTGCGGCACATCATGGATCAGTTGATGCTGGAGGACGGAGACCTGGCCGCGCTGGAGAAGGCGGCGCGGGCGGAGGAGAGGTGAGAGCGACGGGGCACTGCTTGGCTACAATTCGCTTAAATCCACGGTAAACCGCACCGGGCTCCGTTTGACTCCCTGAGGCCAGCACTTCCTGACCGATCTCGTACCGGCCTTCGGGGTCGAGCAACGCGTCGAGCCGCGCCCGTGCACCGATGCGCAGGTGGTGGCCGCACTTCGGACAGACGTTCTGGTTGAGCTCCAGATCCGATTTGTAGAGCACCGTTTCGCAAGACGGGCACTTGATCCACAGGCCTTCGGGCACCTGGCGCCGATCCTGCGGGCTGGTCTGTTGAATTTTGGGAGGGAGGAGCTTTTCCAGCCAACTCATAGGGTCTCCTTAAGCGTCGAGCGCCTGGCGAATGTCTTGGATGAAGCCGCGCGCAACCTCTACCGCCTGTTCTGCGGGCTGCGCCTCCATCAATTCGATCAGTCGCGAACCAATGACCACGGCATCGGCCAGCTGGCCGATCGCGCGCGCAGTCTGCGCATCGCGAATGCCGAATCCTACTCCCACGGGCACCTGCACATGAGCGCGGATGCGGGGCAGCATGGCCGCCACGGCTGAGGTGTCGAGATGGCCCGCGCCCGTCACGCCCTTGAGCGAGACGTAATACACATAGCCGCTGGCGATACGGCCCACATCGGCCATGCGCGCGTCCGTGCTGGTGGGAGCGAGCAGAAAAATGGGAGCGATGTCTGCGGCCTTGAGCGCCGCGGCAAACGTCTCGCTCTCCGCCGGCGGGTAATCGACGATGAGCACGCCATCCACGCCCGCCGTCTTGGCCGCAGCCACAAAGGCCTCCACGCCGTAGCGCTCCACCGGGTTGGCGTAACCCATCAGCACCACGGGGGTGACGGTATCGGTCTGGCGGAAATCGCGCACGAAATCGAGCACCTGGGGCAGCCCGATGCCTTTTGCAATGGCCCGCTCGGTGGCGCGCTGAATCACCGGGCCGTCGGCCATGGGATCGGAAAACGGCACGCCGAGTTCGATCACATCGGCGCCGCCCTGCACCAGGGCGTGCATCACCTCGACGGTCACCGAAGGCGCAGGGTCGCCTGCGGCGATGTAGGGAATGAGCGCCTTGCGATTCTGGGCGCGAAGCTGGGCGAAGCGTTGGTCGATGCGGTTCATGTCGGTTCCGCGCGGCCGCCCCGAAGGAACCGACACCCCCTCGGGGGGAGATGAGCGCAGCGAGTCAGAGGGCTGTTTCATTTTGTGGCTCCGGACTGGCGGGCGAACAGGGTGTCGAAGCTCACGCCTTCGCGCTCGGCCACGGTGTTGATGTCTTTGTCGCCGCGCCCCGAGAGATTGACCAGAATGATCTGGTCGGGACGCATTTGCGGCGCCAGCTTGATGGCATGCGCCAGAGCGTGGCTGGATTCCAGCGCCGGGATGATGCCCTCGATACGGCACAGTTCGTGGAAAGCCGCCAGAGCCTCGTCGTCGGTAATGCCGACATACTCGGCCCGCCCGAGATCTTTGAGCCAGGCATGCTCGGGGCCGACACCGGGATAGTCGAGCCCGGCGGACACGGAATGCGTTTCGATGATCTGACCGTTGGCGTCCTGCAGCAGATAAGTGCGGTTGCCGTGCAGCACACCCGGCGTGCCAGCGGACAGCGAGGCCGCGTGCTTACCCGTGTCCAGCCCCAGACCGGCGGCTTCAACCCCGATGAGCCGCACCGATTCATGGGGAATGTAGGGATAGAAAATGCCCATGGCGTTGCTGCCCCCACCCACGGCGGCGATCACCGCATCGGGCTGGCGGCCGGTCATCTCGGGCATCTGCTCCAGGCATTCGTCGCCGATGACCCGCTGGAAATCGCGCACCATCTGCGGGTAGGGATGCGGCCCCGCGACGGTGCCGATGATGTAGAAGGTGTCTTCGACATGCGTGACCCAGTCGCGCAGCGCTTCGTTAAGCGCATCCTTGAGCGTTTTGCTGCCTGACTCGACCGGCACCACGCGCGCGCCCAGCAGATTCATGCGATAGACATTGGGCGATTGGCGCTTGACGTCCTCGCTGCCCATATACACCACGCATTCCATGCCGTAACGCGCGGCAATAGTGGCCGTAGCCACGCCGTGCTGTCCCGCGCCGGTTTCGGCGATGACGCGCGGTTTGCCCATGCGACGCGCCAGCATGGCCTGGCCGATGGTGTTGTTGATTTTGTGCGCGCCGGTGTGATTGAGGTCTTCGCGTTTGAGGTAGATGCGCGCGCCGCCGAGCTTGTCGCTCAGGCGGGCGGCGTGATAAACCGGGCTGGGACGGCCGACGAAATGCTTGAGTTCGTAGCGGTATTCAGCCAGGAACTGCGGGTCGTTTTTGTAATGGTCGTAAGCCGCCTGGAGTTCTTCCAGCGCGTGGCTCAGGGTTTCGGCAATGAAGCTGCCGCCGTAGGGGCCGAAATGGCCGCTGGCGTCGGGATAGGCATAGTCAAACATGGTGGGGTCTCGTCTGGCGCCGGGCGGAAGCTGTGCCCGGGCGCGATCTACAGGTCTGCAGCGCGAACCGCGGCGATGAACTCGGCGATGCGCTGCGCGCTCTTGATGCCCTTGGACGCTTCGACGCCGGAACTGACGTCAACCGCCCACGGACGCACCTGCCGGATGGCATGCGTCACATTTGCAGCATGCAACCCACCAGACAAAACGAGGGGAAGCGCGACGTTTGCGGGAATGCGTGACCAATCGAAAACCTCGCCGCCCCCGCCGTATCCGGGCTGATCCGTGTCCAGAACGAGAGCTTGAGAAGTGGAAAAACGAGAAACGAAGTCTAACAAATCCAGCCCTTCTCGCATGCGCGCCGCGCGAATGTAGGGGTGGCGATAGCGGGCACAGTCTTGCGGGGTTTCATCGCCGTGGAACTGCAACAGTGCGGGACGAATTTGGTCGATCACCTCTTCGACAAGATCTGGCGCGGCATTCACAAACAGGGCGACGACCGAGACAAAAGGCGGCAGGCTGAACGCGATGTCACGCGCCTGCGCGACGCTCACGTTGCGCGGGCTGGGCGGATAAAACACCAGGCCGATGGCATCTGCGCCGCTGCTCGCGGCTGCCTGCGCGTCTTCCACCCGGGTAATGCCGCAGATTTTGATGCGGGTTCGGTGGCGCGGGGCGGGCGAGGGCGACAGCGGGGGCGGCGTTTCGGACATCGGAGATCAGATCGTCAGGCCGATCTGGGTAGGTGGCGAGGGTAGGTTGAATTCTGCCGGGTAATCCGGGCCGAGGAAATAAAGCCCGTCGGGCATGAAGGTCGGCGCCGCCAGGCGGCGGTCGCGGCTGGCCAGAACTTCGGCGAGCCAACTCACCGGCTTGGAGCCATTGCCCACGGCCAGCAGGCTACCCACGATATTGCGCACCATGTGGTGCAGGAAGGCGTTGGCACGCAGGTCGAGCACCAGGGTGTGACCATGACGCGCAATCTCAATCGCATGCAACGTCTTGACCGGGCTCAGCGCCTGGCATTCGCTGGAGCGAAATGCGCTGAAATCATGCTCACCGAGCAGGCACTGCGCAGCGGCGCGCAAAAGGTCGAGATCGAGCGGGCGATGCGTCCAGCCCACCCGCGCGTGATCGAGCGCCGGACGCACGGGATGGTTGCGCAGCACATAGCGATACCGGCGTTGGTAGGCACTGCGGCGGGCGTCAAAAGTCTGTGGCAGATCGGTTCGCGCCCATTGCACCGCCATGTCACGTGGCAGAAAGGCATTGACCCCGCGCCCCCAAGAGGACGGCTCACGCTGCAAAGGCGTATCGAGGTGCACCACCTGGCCGAGGGCATGCACTCCGGCGTCGGTGCGTCCGGCGCAGACGGTGCGAGTCGGAAAGCCCAGAAACTGCGCGAGCGCCCGCTCCAGAAAGTCCTGCACACCGCAGCCGCCCGGCTGGCTCTGCCAGCCGCAGTACGAGGTACCGCCGTAACTCAGGCCCAACGCGACTCGGAGCAGAGGACGCCCGACTTTCGGGCCGGAGGAGGCAGAGGACGAATCAGCGGCCAATCTTGTCCAGCATATCCTGCGCACGTTTCTTAAGTTGCGGGTCGCCTTCGGCAATCACCTCACCCAGCAGGTTGCGCGCCGACTCGTTATCGCCGATGGCCATGCTTTCTGCCGCGAGTTCCAGACGGAGATCGAGCGAGGGCCTGGACTCGCTGAACTGCGGCTCCAGCTTGGGCGGTTCGGTATGCGATTCCTCGAGCGATTTGACTTCGTTGTCCTGCAGGGAAATGCTGCTCAGATCGAACTCAAGTGCGTTGTCATGTACGGCAGCCTTCGTGGTCTCAGCGGCAGTCTCAGCGGCACCGAGCGTCGAGGCGGGCGAGCCAAAATCGGACGGCATATTGAAGTCCAGGCCGCCCGGCAATAAGAAATCAGCATCCGCAGCTTTGCCGGGCTCTTTTTCGGGCGTCGGCGGCGCGCTGGAGAATGCCGAGGGCACCTCGATTTCGGGCAGAGAAGGAACGGCGGCTGACGCAGTCGCCGCTGCAGGAGCCGGTTCGCCCATCGGCAAGCTCAGATCCAGGTCCAGATGCTCGGGCATCGGCGTCTTGGCCGCGGCCGTTTCCACGCCCGAAAGCATTTCGGTGCTGGGCAAGGTTTGCGGAGTTAGCGCAGCCAAAGCGGTGGGGGTGGCCACCGGGAACTCTGTCTGCGGCATGGTCGACGGCGCGCCCAGCGTGCTGGGGAGCACGGTGTTGTGATACAGCGGGTTGACCGGGTCGAGACTGCGACCGAGATCTTGAGCGCGTTTCCAGTCTTCGCCCACACCCTGCGTCAACGCAAAGAGTTCTGCGGCGCCCACTTCGAAGGAGCGGGAATCCTTGCGTTTGGCGTAGATTTCCAGCAGTTTTAGCCGCGCTGCCAGACGGTCGGGGTTGGTCTTGACGGCCTCCTTGAGGATTTCTTCGGCTTGCAGATCGCGGCCGTAGGCCAGATACACGTCGGCCTCGGCGACCGGATCGACATCATTGGTGTCGAGCTGGCTGGAGGAGAAGGTGGAGCTCATATTGCCATTGCGCGTATCGACGCGCTCGCCACCCGTGCCGCCAAAAAAGCTGTCGGCCACACTCATGCGACTATCGAAGACCGACACATCGCGCTGCGACTTTGCTGCCTTCTTGCGCTGCGCCAGCCAGGCGAGCAACAGCAGCAGAATCACCAAAGCGCCGCCCACGGGCAACAGCAAGGGGTTGGAAAGCAGACTGCTGAAGAAGCTCCCCTGCTCGACAGGGGCGGGCTTGACGACCTTCGGGGGCACAGGCTTCGCCACCGGCGCGGGCGCAGGGGCGGATGCGGGAGCCGAAGCGGCCACAGGCGCCGACGCCGACTTGGCAGCCGATGCGGCATGCGCCGCCGAAGCGGTTGCGACGGCAGCGGCTGCCGCGCTGGGTGCCTCGGCCGGTTTTGCAGATGCCGAGGCAGCAACCACTGGCGCGGGCACGGGGCTCTTCACCGGTACGGTCAGCGCCGCGGCAGCCTTGCTTGCCACGGGGGCCACGGTTGCCGCGGGTGCGGCGGCTTGCGGTTTGGCCGCTGCGACGGTCTGAGCCTGCTTGGACAGCGCGCTGAGCTCGTCGACATTTTTTTGCAACTGCTTGATCTTCTGTTCGTCAAGCGCTTCCTGCTTCTTGTCGGCGATCTGCTGGGCCTTCTGCGTGCCAGCCACCTCGGCCTTGCTCAATTTGAGCTTGCTTTCAGCCTGCGCGCCTGTGGCAGCAGGCTCCTGAACCTGGGCTTGCACTTTGCCCGTCACCTCGCGTTGCGACTGCGGCTTGGCCTGCCCGCCCATTTCCGCCAGACGACGGCGGTAGGCGTTGAAACTCTCGCTCTGAGCCAGAACGAAACGGCGCGCTTCGGGCTGCGAAACGGCCTGCGCCTGTTCAGCGGTGGGCATTTGCAGCACGCTGCCCGTCTTCACCAGATTGATGTTTCCGTCGATGAAGGCCGACTGGTTGGCGCGGTAAATGGCCGTGAGCATCTGGTCGAGCGAGACGGACTGCACGCCCGACGCATTGGCGATTTTGCTCAGAGTGTCGCCCCGCTTGACCACATACTGGCCGGGAGCCGCAGCAGACTTGGTGGGCGATTTTTTCGCAATCACCGAAGGCTGCGGCGTTTGCAGCGCGGGCGCAACCGGCATCGCCGGGGTCGGGGTGTTGGCCGCATTAGCGGCATTCGACACCGAGGGCGCCACCGGCATGGCGGGCGACGGTGCGGCAGTCTGAACCGGCACCTGAGTCGGTGTGGGAGTGCTCTGGAAATTGGGCGGATCGAGCAGCAGGGTGTAGTCGCGGCTCAACTGGCCATTGGCCCACTGCGCACGGATCAACAGATCGAGAAAGGGTTCGTTGATCGGGCTGTTGGACGTGACGCGCAGATAGGCGCGGCCTTCCGGGCTGCGCTCAAGCTTGATCCGCACGCCCGACAGCGCACTGCTGTAATGCAGCTTGGCCGCCTGAAACGCATCGGGCGGCGCAACACCCACCTGCAGTGAAGACGCCTCGTCAGCGCTGATCTGGGTAATGTCGATTTCCGCCCTCAGGGGCTGGCCCAAGGCGGATTGCACCTTGATGCCCCCGAGGCCGAATGCATAAGCCTGACCAGCAGTTGCGCCCAAGGCAATTGCCAGGGCCAGACGTCGAGTGTTCTGTCGCAGCATGTCGGCTGCCCCCCAATTTTTGATCATGTCGAATGCGCGAATTTCTCTGCGGCTGCAGAACTAAATTGCGTCAAATTTCACCATATCATCAACAAATTAGGCTGACAAGTTGATGCGCCAAGACAGGCCGGTGCAAGCCCGGCGACTGTGGCATTCCGGCGATTTCGGCTGACTTGCCGTGCAAACCCGGCAGTCAACGACGCTCAAGCAGAATGCGCAGCATGCGACGCAGCGGTTCGGCCGCGCCCCACAACAATTGGTCGCCCACGGTGAACGCGCCCAGATAGTCTGGCACCATGGCCAGCTTGCGTAGCCGCCCCACCGGGATCTGCATCGTGCCGGTCACGGCCACCGGGGTGAGTTGCTGCATGGTCGCTTCGCGCTCGTTGGGGACGACCCGAACCCAGTCGTTATCGGCCGCGATCATGTCTTCGATCTCGTCGAGCGGAACGTCTTTCTTGAGCTTGAAGGTCAGCGCCTGACTGTGGCAGCGCATGGCGCCGACGCGCACGCAAAAACCATCGACCGGCACTGCAGGCGAGCCGAACCCCGCGCCCTGCCCGAGGATCTTGTTGGTCTCCGCCCCGCCCTTCCACTCTTCGCGCGACACGCCATTGCCCAGGTCTTTGTCGATCCAGGGAATCAGGCTGCCGGCCAAGGGCACACCGAAGTGCTGGGTCTGCGCGGCGTCGAGCGCCTTTTGCCGGGCCAGCACATCGCGGTCGATGGCCAGAATGGCCGAAGCCGGGTCGTCCAGCAGCGCCCGCACCGACGCGTTGAGCGTGCCGAACTGCGTGAGCAATTCGCGCATGTGCTGCGCGCCGCCGCCCGAGGCTGCCTGATAGGTCATGCTGGTCATCCACTCCACCAGTCCGGCCTTGTAAAGCGCGCCCACGCCCATGAGCATGCAGCTCACGGTGCAGTTGCCGCCGATCCAGTTGTTGCCGCCCTTGCTCATCGCCGCATCGATGACTGGGCGGTTGACCGGGTCGAGAATGATGACGCAGTCGTCGCGCATGCGCAGGGTGGAGGCGGCGTCGATCCAGTGCCCCCTCCAGCCGGAGGCGCGCAGCTTGTCGAACACCGCCGTGGTGTAGTCGCCGCCCTGCGCGGTGAGGATGATGTCGCAGCGGCGCAGTTGCTCCAAGTCATGCGCGTCCTGCAGGGTGGTTTCATTTTTCGCTTCCGCCGGGGCTTTGCCGCCCGCGTTGCTGGTGCTGAAAAAGAGCGGTTCGATCAGGTCGAAATCACCCTCTTCGCGCATGCGTTGCATCAGCACCGAACCCACCATGCCGCGCCATCCCACCAAACCCACCAAAGTCGTTGCCATCATCCGTTCCGTTATGTGTTGTCTTTCCAATGCTGCGCTCAACCCAGCGCGGTGACCACCGCGTCGCCCATTTGCGCGGTGCTGACTTTTTGCGTGCCCGGCGCGTGAATGTCGGGTGTGCGCAAGCCCTGCGCGAGCGCCTTCTGCACGGCGGCCTCGATGCGGTCGGCCTGCTCCGGCAGTCCGAGCGAATGCCGCAGCATCATGGCCGCACTGAGAATGGTCGCCAGCGGATTGGCGATGCCCTGCCCGGCGATGTCGGGTGCGCTGCCATGGCTCGGCTCATACAAGCCCTGTCCCTTTTCGTTCAGCGACGCCGACGGCAGCATGCCGATGGAGCCGGTGAGCATCGACGCCTCGTCGCTGAGAATGTCGCCGAACATATTGCCGGTGACGATGACGTCGAATTTTTTCGGCGCCTTGACGAGCTGCATCGCGGCATTGTCCACATACATATGATCGAGCTGCACGTCCGGGTACTGCTGGCCGACTTCGGCGACGATGTCTTTCCAGAACTGGAAGGTCTCCAGCACATTGGCCTTGTCCACGCTGGTCAGTCGCTTGTTGCGGCCCTGCGCCGCCTTGAACGCCACATGCGCAATGCGCTCGATTTCCGGGCGGCTGTAGCGCATGGTGTCGAAGGCTTCGGGCTGGCCAGCGAAGACGCCGTCGGGCGCGGTACGCCGTCCGCGCGGCTGGCCGAAGTAGATGTCGCCAGTCAGTTCGCGCACGATGAGAATGTCCAGGCCCGACACCACTTCGGGCTTCAGGCTGGAAGCATCGGCCAGCTCGGCGTAGAGGATAGCTGGCCGCAGATTGGCGAACAGGCCGAGGTTTTTGCGCAAACCCAAAATGGCCTGTTCGGGGCGAAGATGCCGCTCCAGAGTGTCGTACTTCCAGTCGCCCACCGCGCCGAACAGCACCGCGTCGGCCGACTTGGCCAGGCTCAGGGTGGCCTCGGGCAACGGATGGCCGCTGGCGGCATAGGCCGCGCCACCGACCGGCGCGAATTCGAAGGTGAAGTCGAATCCGTCTTGCGCAATGCGCTGGAGCACCTTGACGGCTTCGGCAATGATTTCGGGCCCGATTCCGTCTCCGGGCAATACGGCAATTTTCATGTGTGGGAGTTGCGTGGGGGTTGCGTTACAGGATGCGGTTGTCGAGCCAGGGCATGCGCGCCAGGCGCTCGGCCTCATAGGCGCGGATCTCTTGCGCATGGCCGAGGGTGAGGCCGATGTCGTCGAGCCCGTTGATCAGGCAGTGCTTGCGGAAGTCACCCACCTCGAAAGCCAGCTCGCTGCCATCGGGCTTGACCACCACTTGCCGCGGCAGATCGATGGTGAGCGTGTAGCCGACGAAACCATAGAGTTCGTCGAACAGCCGGGCCACCTGCGCTTTCGACAACACAATCGGCAGCACGCCGTTCTTGAAGCAGTTGTTGTAGAAAATGTCGGCATAGCTGCTGGCGATCAGGGCGCGAAAGCCGTATTGCTGCAATGCCCAGGGCGCATGTTCGCGGGACGAACCGCAACCGAAGTTGTCGCGCGTGAGCAGAATGCTCGCCCCCGCATAGCGCGGCTGGTTGAGCGCGAAGTCGGGGTTGGGTTTGCGCGTGGCAGGGTCTTGCCCTGGTTCGCCGTGATCGAGATAACGCCACTCGTCAAACAGATTCGGGCCGAAGCCGCTGCGACGGATCGACTTCAGGAACTGCTTGGGAATGATGGCGTCGGTATCGACGTTGTCGCGATCCATTGGCGCGACCAGTCCCTTGTGGACGACGAATTTTTCCATGGTGTCTCTCCGCGTTGCCGCGGCGTTCGGGTGTTATTTCGACTTATCAGCCGCGTTGGTGATGGCCTGACCACCTGCCTTGAGGTCCTGGCCCACGCCAGCCACGGTATTGCAAGCGGTCAGGGAAAGCAGCGTGGCGGCAAGCAAAAGAATGGACAGCAGAGGTTTCATTTCAATCTCCTGAAAAAGTAGCGCAAATCATGACAGCTTGCGCACATCGACAAAGTGACCGGCAACTGCCGCGGCCGCGGCCATCGCCGGACTGACCAGATGGGTTCGACCGCCCGCCCCCTGCCGACCTTCGAAATTGCGATTGGAGGTGGAGGCGCAGCGCTCGCCCGGCTCCAGGCGGTCGGCGTTCATCGCCAGACACATGGAGCAGCCGGGCTCGCGCCATTCGAAACCGGCGGCCTTGAAAATCTTGTCCAGCCCTTCGGCTTCGGCCTGCGCCTTCACCAACCCCGAGCCCGGCACCACCAGCGCCTGCCGCACATTCGCGGCGATATGCCGCCCGGCCAGCACCTGCGCCGCATCGCGCA
Organism: Thiomonas sp. SCN 64-16; assembly: GCF_001725585.1. Taxonomy (NCBI): domain Bacteria; kingdom Pseudomonadati; phylum Pseudomonadota; class Betaproteobacteria; order Burkholderiales; genus Thiomonas; species Thiomonas sp. SCN 64-16. The sequence continues at coordinate 10,813 of NZ_MEGQ01000009.1, forward strand.
GGTCTTCGATGCGCGAATTGGTGCAGGAGCCGATGAACACCTTGTCGATGCGGATATCGGTAATCGCCTTGTTCGGCTCCAGGCCCATATAGGTCAGCGCGCGTTCCATCGCCGAGCGCTTGTTGGCATCTTTTTCTTTGTCGGGATCGGGCACGCGGGCGTCGATCGGCAGCACCATTTCGGGCGAAGTGCCCCAGGTGACTTGCGGCACGAGTTCGCGGGCGTCGAGCGTGACCACGCGGTCGAACTTCGCGTCGGCGTCGGAGTGCAGGCTGCGCCAATACTGCACTGCCATGTCCCAGGCCACGCCGGTGGGCGCGAAGGGACGGCCGCGCACATAGTTGATGGTCGTGTCGTCCACGGCCACCAGCCCGGCGCGGGCGCCGGCTTCGATGGCCATATTGCACAAGGTCATGCGGCCTTCCATGCTGAGCGCGGCGATGGTGCTGCCGCCGAACTCGATGGTGTAGCCGGTGCCCCCGGCAGTGCCGATCTTGCCGATGACGGCCAGCGCGATGTCTTTGGCGCGGCAGCCCACGGGCAGCGGCCCATCCACGCGCACCAGCAGGTTCTTCATCTTGGGTGCCAGCAGGGTTTGCGTGGCCAGCACATGCTCGACTTCACTGGTGCCGATGCCGAAGGCCAGCGCGCCGAACGCGCCGTGGGTGCTGGTGTGCGAATCGCCACAAACCACGGTCATGCCGGGCAGGGTGGCGCCCTGCTCCGGGCCGATGACATGCACGATGCCCTGGCGGCGGTCGTTCATGCGGAACTCGGTGATGCCATTGGCGGCGCAGTTGGCGTCGAGCGTATCAACCTGCAGCTTTGATATCGGATCGGCGATGCCCTCGGCGCGGTCGGTCGTGGGCACGTTGTGATCGGCCACCGCCAGATTCGCGCTCACCCGCCAGACCTTGCGGCCCGCGAGTTGCAGCCCTTCAAAGGCCTGCGGGCTGGTGACTTCATGCACCAGATGGCGGTCGATGTAAAGCAGTGCGGTGCCATCTTCTTCGGTGCGCACCACATGCTCGTCCCACAATTTATCGTACAGCGTTCGGCCCATCGGCATCTCCTGCGTCTTGTTCGCGGTGTGCGCAAGACTTGTCATGAAAGGTTGATTTTAGTTGGCGCGCTTCACGCCGTGCTCGGCTGGGTTTGCAGCCATGCCACGGACAGATCGAACGATCCATCGGGCTGAACGCGCATCGCCTCGCGCGCCTCCTGCGGCGCCTGCGCCCACACGTCGCGAATGGCCTGCACGCGCAGCTCCGGGGTGCGCATGCGCGCCACCCACGAGGCGAATTCCATGGTCAGACTCCAGCCCTCCATACTCGGCGCGGCAAAGCCCGCCCGCTGCAGCAGGGCGCTCCATTCGGAAACGCGGTAATCGCGCACATGCGAAGCGTCGCGCAAGATCTCCACCGTCTGCAGCAGGGTGTCGCACAGCGGCGACTCCAGGGCCACGACGTCGATGATGACCAGCGTGCCCTGCGGCTTGATAACCCGGCGCATTTCGCGCAATGCGGCAGGCACATCGGGCCAGTGATGCGCGGAAAAGCGGGTGACCACCAGATCGAAGCTGGCATCGGCGAAGGGCAGTTTGTCGGCCGGACCCTGGCAAGTCTGCAGATCGTGCAGGCCGCGAGTTGCCGCCTCTTGCACCACGATGGCGAGCATCGCGGGCGACAGGTCGAAGGCGGTAACCTGCGCGCCCGCGGCCGCCAGGGCGAAGCTGGCGTGTCCGGCCCCGCAACCGACATCGAGCGCCCGGCAGCGGTGCTCTTTCTGCACCATCGCAGCTAGACGCTGCAGATCGTGCCCCTGCGCATGAACGGCGCTGGTGAGGTAGGCGGCGGCGCTAACGCCGAACTGATGCGCGGCCAAAGCGGGCTGTTTCAAGAGGGTGCTCCAAGACGATGCAAAGACGATAGAGCAAAAGATAGCCCAGCATTTTTCCTGGTACAAGATGACAAAACATCCTGGTATAAAAGCCTACCAGCCTGGGAACCTACCGTTGTCCTCACCTTCGCCTTCGTCTTCTTGAAAGACCATGTCGCTGCCGTCATCCTCCATGCCCTCCGATCCGCACCAGGGCAGCCGCCTTCTGGGCGATTTCATCCGTCTGCACCGCAACCGTCTGTCGCCTGCCGCAGCGGGCTTGCCTGCGACGGGGCGGCGACGAGCGCCCGGACTGCGCCGCGAAGAGCTCGCCTCGCTCTGCGGCGTCAGCGCCACCTGGATCACCTGGCTGGAACAGGGGCGGCCGGTCGCGCCTTCACCCAAGACGCTGGAGAGTGTGGCGCATGCGCTGCAACTGACCCCTGCGGAGCGCGCCTATCTGTTCGAGCTGGCGCAGCGGCGCGACCCGAGCGAACCCGCGACACCGGCAAAAGCGGTCGATGCCGTTCTGCGCAGCGTGCATGCCATAGTCCATCCCGCCTATGTGCTCAACCAGCGATGGGACGTGGTGGCGGGCAACGCTCAGGCGCAGGATCTGTTTCTCGGCTGGCAGACCTCCCCCGCCACACCAGACACCGAACCACAGGCCGAACCAGTCACTGAGGAGCCGCCCAACCTGTTGCGCTTTCTGTTTTTCAACCCGCAGGCGCGCGGGCTGATCGAAAATTGGTCGCTACGTTCGCAGCGGCTTGTGGCGGAATTCCGGGCGGACTGCGGCGGGCGCCTGCACACCTCGCCCTTGCGCGCCTTGATCGATGAACTGAGCGCGCTCAGCCCCGAGTTTGACGCGTTCTGGAAACTCAATGATGTGCAGGAGCGCGAAGGCGGCGAAAGGGGCTTTGTCCATCCCCGGCACGGCCGCCTGGTGTATGAACAACTCACCCTGCGGGCGGCGCTGCACCCGGAGTACAAACTGGTGATGCTGCTCCCCGTCGCGACACCGTAATAAACAAATCTTTGAACAAAAAAAGACCGCGCCCAGCGCGGTCTTTACAGGCAATGGATGAATGCCGACCGATCAGCCGCGCTCCGCGATGGGCTTGACATCGCGGCGCACCGACCCGGTGAACAGTTGGCGCGGACGACCGATCTTGTACTCGGGATCGGTGAGCATTTCGTTGAGCTGCGCGATCCAACCCACGGTGCGCGCCAGCGCGAAGTTGGCGGTAAACAGCGACACCGGCACGCCGATGGCCTTCTGCACGATGCCCGAATAAAAATCGACGTTGGGATAGAGCTTGCGCTGGATGAAGTAGTCGTCTTCCAGCGCGATTTTTTCCAGCGTCATCGCCAGCTTGAACAGCGGGTCGTTGTGCAGGCCCAGGGCGTCGAGCACTTCGTGGCAGGTCTCGCGCATGAGCTTGGCGCGCGGGTCGTAGTTCTTGTAGACGCGGTGGCCGAAACCCATCAGCCGCACCGAGGAGTTCTTGTCTTTGACTTCGCTGATGAACTCGCCGATCTTCGCCACGCCGCCCTTGGCCTGGATGTCGTCGAGCATGTTCAGACAGGCTTCGTTGGCGCCGCCATGCGCCGGGCCCCACAGGCAGGCCACGCCGGCCGCGATGGCCGCGAAGGGGTTGGTGCCGCTGGAGGCGCACAGCCGCACCGTCGAGGTGGACGCGTTCTGTTCGTGGTCAGCATGGAGGATGAAAATGCGGTCGAGCGCGCGCTCGATCACCGGGTTGGGCATGTAATCCTCGCAGGGCGTAGCCCACATCATGCGCATGAAGTTGGCCGCATAGCTCAGGTCGTTGCGCGGGTACATATAGGGCTGGCCCTGGTTGTACTTGTAGGCCATGGCCACCAGCGTGGGCATTTTGGCGATGAGGCGGATGGCCGAAATGTCGCGCTGCTCGGGATCGTTGACGTTGATCGAATCGGGATAGAACGCCGACATGGCGCCCACCAGCCCGGTGAGCACCGCCATCGGATGGGCGTCACGGCGGAATCCGCGCAGAAAGAACTGCATCTGCTCGTGCACCATGGTGTGCTGGGTCACGCGATCGGAGAAGGCCTTTTTCTGTTCGGCGTTGGGCAGCTCCCCGTAGAGGATGAGGTAGCAAGTCTCCATGTAATCGCACTGCACCGCAATCTGGTCGATGGGATAGCCGCGGTAGAGCAGCTCGCCCTTGTCGCCGTCGATATAGGTGATGGCCGAGCTGCAAGAGGCGGTGGACAGAAAGCCCGGGTCGTAGGTGAATTTGCCGGTCTGGCCGTAGAGCTTGCGGATGTCGATCACGTCCGGGCCGATGGTGCCTTTGTAAATCGGCAGATCGACGCTCGGTGCTCCGTCGCTGAACGAGAGCGTGGCTTTATCGCTTGAAGGGGTCATTTTGGAATCTCCGGGGACTGTGTAGTGAGGCTCCCGGAGGCAGACCCCGGGGACGGAATGACGCAAGCCCGTACTTGCGGGCTCACAAGCGCTGCAAAGTGTCAAGCAAGCCCCGGATCTGCGGTGTATTCAGTTCTTCCGGGAGCGGGGTTTTACGCATGAAAAGATCTAAAAGCGTGTTGTCGTCCAGTGCGAGCAGGGCGCCCAGCGCCGCCACCTCTTCGCTGCTGAGCGGCGTTTCGCGTTGGGCAAAGTAGCGCTGCAGAATCAGATCGTTCTCCAGCATGCCGCGCCGCGCGCGCCAGCGCAGCCGGGACAGGTCGGCGGCGTCGGCAGGGGCGTTCGCGTGCAGCATGGCAGACTCAAACGGCGCGGCGCACCATCATTTCCTTGATCTTGCTGATGGCCAGCGTGGGATTGAGCTCTTTCGGGCACACGTCCACGCAGTTCATGATGGTGTGGCAGCGGAACAGGCGGTAGGGGTCTTCGAGATTGTCGAGGCGCTCGCCGGTGGCTTCGTCGCGGCTGTCGGCGATGAATCGATAGGCCTGCAAAAGCCCAGCGGGGCCGACGAATTTGTCGGGGTTCCACCAGAAACTCGGACAACTGGTGCTGCAACTCGCGCACAGAATGCACTCGTAAAGACCGTTGAGCTCTTCGCGTTCGGCCGGGCTTTGCAGACGCTCTTTTTCCGGCGGCGGCGTGTTGTTGACCAGATAGGGCTTGATCGAGTGGTACTGGTTGAAGAACTGGGTCATGTCCACGATCAGGTCGCGGATGACAGGCAGGCCGGGCAAGGGCTTGAGCACCACCGGTTCCTTGAGGGTGAGCAGGTTGGTGATGCAGGCCAGGCCGTTTTTGCCGTTGATGTTCATCGCATCCGACCCGCACACCCCTTCGCGGCAGGAACGGCGGATGGACAGCGAATCGTCGAGTTCCCACTTGATGCGCTGGATGGCGTCGAGCAGCATCTTGTCGGTGTGCTGCAACGTCACCTCATAGTCCTGCATGTAGGGCTTGGCGTCTTTGTCCGGGTCGTAGCGGTAGATCGAAAACTTCATCTTGCGCGTGTCGTTCATATGCGCTCCTCATGCCTGCCGTGCGCAGGCTGTTGATCCATCAGAAAGTGCGTGCCTTGGGCTTGAAGGACTCGACGGTCAGCGGCTTGAGCTTCACCGGCTTGTAGCTCAGGCGGCTGCCCTCGCGCCACCACAGGGTGTGCTTGAGCCAGTCCTGGTCATCGCGTTCGGTGTGATCGTTGTGATAGTGCGCGCCTCGGCTTTCCTGGCGGGCTTCGGCCGAGACCATGGTGGCCTTGGCGACTTCGATCAGGTTGTCAACCTCCAGCGCCTCGATGCGCGCGGTGTTGAATACCTTGGATTTGTCTTTGAGGTGGATGCGGTCAACCTGCCCCGCGATATCGGCAATCGCCTGCACGCCCTCGGCCATGAGCTTTGCGTTGCGGAACACGCCGCAATGCGTCTGCATCGCCGCGCGGATGGCGTCGGCCACCACATGGCTGCCGTCTCCGCTCTTGGAGGCGTCGAGCTGGGCCAGGCGCGCCAATGAGCGGTCTGCGGCGTCCTTGGGCAGGGGTTTGTGGCTGCGCTGATGAATGCCGCTGTTCACGATATGGTTGCCCGCCGAGCGGCCGAATACCAGCAGGTCGAGCAGCGAGTTGGTGCCCAGGCGGTTGGCGCCGTGCACGCTCACGCAAGAGCATTCGCCGATGGCGTAGAGCCCGCCCACCACGGCCGCAGGATCGTCGCCCTGCGGCATGACCACCTGGCTGTGGATGTTCGCCGGAATGCCGCCCATCTGATAGTGAATGGTCGGCACCACCGGAATGGGCTCTTTGATCGGGTCGACGTTGGCGAAGCGGATGGCGATTTCGCGGATGGAGGGCAGCCGCTTCATGATGGTTTCGGCGCCCAGGTGATCGAGCTTGAGCAGCACATGATCCTTGCGCGGCCCGGCGCCACGACCTTCCTTGATCTCCTGGTCCATCGAGCGCGAGACAAAGTCGCGCGGCGCCAGGTCTTTGTAGGTCGGGGCGTAACGCTCCATGAAGCGCTCGCCGTTGGCGTTGAGCAGAATGCCGCCCTCGCCGCGCACGCCCTCGGTGATCAGCACGCCCGCACCCGCCACGCCGGTGGGGTGGAACTGCCAGAACTCCATGTCCTGCAGCGGCAGCCCGGCACGCGCGGCCATGCCCAGGCCATCGCCCGTGTTGATGAAGGCGTTGGTCGAAGCGGCGAAGATGCGCCCTGCCCCGCCGGTGGCCAGCACCGTGGCCTTGCCCTCGAAAACCGTCACGTCGCCGGTTTCCATCTCCAGCGCGACCACGCCGAGCACGTCGCCTTCGGCATCGCGAATCAGATCGAGCGCCATCCACTCCACGAAGAAATGGGTGCGGGCTTCCACGTTTTGCTGATAGAGCGTATGCAGCATGGCATGGCCGGTGCGGTCCGCCGCAGCGCAGGCGCGCTGTACCGCTTTTTCGCCGAAGTTGGCGGTATGGCCGCCGAACGGTCGCTGGTAAATGGTGCCGTCGGGGTTGCGGTCGAAGGGCATGCCGAAATGTTCGAGTTCGTACACCGCGCTGTTGGCCTCGCGGCACATGAACTCGATGGCGTCCTGGTCGCCCAGATAGTCCGACCCTTTGACGGTATCGAACATATGCCAGTACCAGTCGTCTTCACTCATATTGCCCAGCGCAGCGGAGACCCCACCTTGCGCCGCCACCGTGTGCGAGCGGGTGGGAAACACCTTGGAGAGCACCGCCACGTCCAGCCCGGCACGCGTGAGCTGCAGCGCGCAGCGCAACCCGGAGCCGCCCGCACCCACCACCACCACATCGAATTTTCGGTTACTGACCTGCATTTACGCTCTCCACAACACTTGCAGGGCCCAGCCCGCGCAAGCCAATAGCCACAAAATGGTGCCGATCTGCAGCAGCAGTCGCACGCCGACCGGTTTGACGTAATCCATCCAGATGTCGCGCATGCCCACCCAGACGTGGTAGATCAGCGCCAGCACCGTCACGAAGGTCAGCAGCTTCATCCACTGCTGGGCGAACAAATCGTGCCAGCGCTCGAAGCTCAGCGGGCCGGGCGCGAGAAAATACACCAGTAACACCAGGGTGAACACTGCGATGACGGCGGCGGTGACGCGCTGCGCCATCCAGTCGCGCAGGCCGTAGTGCGCGCCGACGACCAGGCGCTTGTTTCCAATCTTGTCGGCAGCCATGTCAGTACACCCCCAGCAGCTTGAGGCCGAACAGCGCGGTGAGACCGAGCGACACCGCAAAAGTGATGAGGGCCAGTTGCAGGCCCTGCGCCTTGCTCACGGCATGAAACGCATCCATCCACAAATGCCGCACCCCGGCCACGAGGTGATGCATCAGCGCCCAGAACAATCCGAGCAGAATGAGTTTGACGAACCAGTGCGAAAGAAATTGCGTGATGGTCGCATGACTGTCGGCGCTGCGCAGACTGTCGTCGAAAGCCCAGAGCACCAGCGGCAGCGCCAGGAACATCACCGCGCCGCTGATACGGTGCAAGATGGACACCAGGCCCGCCAGCGGCAGGCGGTAGCCCACGATCTGGCTGATGTGAATGTTGCGGTAAACCGGCCGGGCCGGTGGCGAAGCAGGTTTTGTCATGACACTGTCCTCGTTGTGATCGGTTGTTATCGCAGGTTTTCGGATCGGCACATCAACCCGGCAAGAGGTAGATGCATGAACGAAAGCTGCTTTTTGTTTTGAAGTCTATTGCATCGCAGCAAAACAGCCGGACGGCTAGGCTGGCAACTGCGATGCTTTCGGGGTCACTAATTCAACTCATTGCGATAGTGATGATGCCTCGTGTTGTACAGCCCGCGGCGGTATTCCGCAGGCAGTTCACCATAACTGAATGACAGCCGTTCGACGAGTAGCAGGGCTTCGGCCTCGCGCACCCGCAGAAGCTGCGCCTCCTGCGCGCTGGCATTCACCGCACGCAGCTTTTCTTCCGCCCGCACCATGCGGGTGGAAAACTCGGACTCGAACAAAGCGTAAAGCGGGCCGCGGTAACTTTCCAGCCGCTCCGCGGTCAGGCCGCGAAACGCCGGGCCGGGCAGATAAATATCTTCGTACACCACAGGCTCGCCCGCCAGCAGCAGCAAGCGGCGAATCTGCGTCACGCTCTCGCCGACCTTGATGCCCAGGGTGCGCGCCACCTCTTGTGAGGCGCGGGAGCGCTTGCATTCCAGAAATTGCCGCTCCATGGGCTGCGGCACAGGGCGCGCGCCATCGGCTGCGGCATCGGGCACGATGCGCAGGAAGCGGAATTTCACCCGCTCTTCATGGTGCGTGGAAACAAACGTGCCGCGACCTTGACGTCGCAGCAGCAGACCTTCGGCCGCGAGTTCATCCACCGCCTTGCGCACGGTGCCCTGGCTGACGCCGAAGCGCCGCGCCAGATCGGCTTCGCTGGGGATGAGCTCTCCCGGCTTCCAGTCCCCCTGTTGCAGGCTGCGCGTAATCAAACCCTTGATCTGCCGATACAAAGGGCTGAAACTCGGGTTGGACGCCAATTTGGATGCCGATTCGGACACATGGGCGGCCTGCAACTCGGTCGCTGGAGTGGGGGCGGGGCGGGAAGCCATCATGTCGTGCATTGCAGCATAGGCTGCCCCGCCTTGTCCAGCTTTTGATAAAAAACATCTTATATAAGATAGAAGAGTGATTGACGCCCGAACGACCTCGGCCTACACTTCCCTCGCATATTGCGGCGCACAAAGGGCCGCAAAGAGTCACAACCCTGAGCTGTCCCGCTGTGTTGTTCTGCTGAGTTGTTTTATTCACGCAGGCGCCTGCTCCATCAACCCCTACCGACCAGGAGTTTCCCCATGTCCAAAGCCCCCGTACGCGTGACTGTCAGCGGAGCCGCTGGCCAGATCGGCTATGCCCTGCTGTTTCGCATCGCCTCTGGCCAAATGCTGGGCGCCGACCAGCCGGTGATTCTGCAACTCCTGGAGATTCCCGACGAAAAGGCCCAGAAGGCGCTGGGCGGGGTGATGATGGAGCTTGAAGATTGCGCCTTTCCGCTGCTGGCGGGCATGAGCGCGCACGGCGACCCCATGACCGCCTTCAAGGATGTGGACTATGCCCTGCTGGTGGGCGCCCGCCCGCGCGGCCCCGGCATGGAGCGGCGCGACCTGCTGTCGGCCAATGCGCAGATTTTCACGGCGCAGGGCAAGGCGCTCAATGCCGTGGCCAAGCGCACGGTCAAGACGCTGGTGGTCGGTAATCCGGCCAACACCAATGCCTATATCGCGATGAAATCCGCGCCTGATCTACCGGCAAAAAATTTCACCGCCATGCTGCGCCTGGATCACAACCGCGCACTAAGCCAACTCGCTGCCAAAACCGGCAAGGCAGTGGGCGAAATCGAGAAGGTCTGCGTCTGGGGCAATCACTCCCCGACCATGTACGCCGATTACCGCTTCGCCACCGTTGGCGGCCAGTCGGTGAAAGACATGATCCATGACGACGCCTGGAACCGCGACGTGTTCCTGCCCACCGTCGGCAAGCGCGGCGCGGCCATCATCGAAGCGCGCGGCTTGAGCTCCGCCGCGTCCGCCGCCAACGCCGCCATCGACCACATGCACGACTGGGCGCTGGGCACCAACGGCAAGTGGGTGAGCATGGGCATTCCATCGGACGGGTCTTACGGCATTCCCGAGCAGACCGTGTTCGGCTTCCCGGTCACCTGCGCGGGCGGCGAATACCAACTGGTGCGCGATCTGCCTATCGACGCGTTCTCGCAGGAGCGCATCAACAAAACCCTGGCCGAGCTCGAAGAAGAGAAGGCTGGCGTGCAGCATCTGCTCTGAACGGCTATGACGACCCAAACTGCAGGCGAGCGCTTCCGTCTCGCACTCCAACAGGAAAGCCCGCTGCAGATCGTGGGCGCGATCAACGCCAACCACGCCTTGCTGGCCCAGCGTGCGGGCTTCAAGGCTATCTACCTCTCGGGCGGCGGCGTGGCGGCCGGCTCGCTGGGCATGCCCGATCTGGGCATCAACACGCTGGACGACGTGCTCACCGATGTGCGCCGCATCACCGATGTCTGCGACCTGCCCCTGCTGGTGGACGTGGACACCGGCTTCGGCCCTAGCGCCTTCAATATTGCGCGCACCGTCAAAAGCCTCATCAAATTCGGCGCCGCCGCGCTGCACATCGAAGACCAGGTGGGCGCCAAGCGTTGCGGCCACCGGCCCGGCAAAGAAATCGTCAGCAGCGGCGAAATGGTCGATCGCATCAAGGCCGCGGTGGACGCCCGCACCGATCCCGCCTTCTACCTCATCGCCCGCACCGACGCCATCGCCGTCGAGGGGCTGGACGCGGCCATAGCCCGCGCCCGCGCCTGCGCCGAAGCCGGGGCCGACGCCATCTTCGCCGAAGCCGCGCTCGATCTCGACACCTACCGCAAGTTCGGCGCCGCCGTGGGCGTGCCCTTGCTGGCCAATATCACCGAATTCGGCGCCACGCCGCTGTTCACCGTGGAAGAGTTGCGCAGCGCCGGTGTGGCCATGGCGCTCTACCCGCTCTCGGCGTTTCGCGCCATGAACAAGGCGGCGCAGACGGTGTACGAAACCCTGCGGCGCGACGGCACGCAAAAGGCGGTGGTGCCGCTGATGCAGACCCGCGCCGAGTTGTACGAGAGCATCGGCTACCACGCCTACGAGCAGCGGCTGGACGCCATTTTTTCCGGCAAACCCCAATCCTGAAGCAGGCGTGAACCGATTCGCAAGCTGCTAACTGAATTGAATACCGAGGAGACAAACCCATGAGCGATGACGCAGCCCCCGCTGGCATGACTTTCAAGCCGAAAAAATCGGTGGCGCTTTCCGGGGTGACCGCAGGCAACACGGCCCTGTGCACCGTCGGCCGCACCGGCAACGATCTGCACTACCGCGGCTACGACATTCTCGACCTGGCCGAGGCTTGCGAATTCGAAGAGATCGCCCACCTGCTGGTGCACGGCAAACTGCCCAACACTGCCGAACTCGCGGCCTACAAGACCAAGCTGCGCCGTCTGCGCGGCCTGCCCGCCGCGGTGAAAGCCGCGCTGGAGCAACTGCCGCCTTCGGCCCACCCGATGGACGTGCTGCGCACCGGCGTCTCCGTGCTGGGCTGCGTCATGCCCGAGAAAGACGATCACAACGTCGCCGGTGCCCGCGACATTGCCGACAAGCTCATGGCCTGCCAGGGTTCGATGCTGCTGTATTGGTGGCATTACGCTGCCAACGGCCGCCGCATCGAAGTCGAGACCGATGACGATTCCATCGGAGGCCACTTCCTGCATCTGCTGCACGGCCACAAGCCCAGCGCCTTGTGGGAACGGGCGATGCACACCTCGCTCATCCTCTACGCCGAGCATGAGTTCAACGCTTCCACCTTCACCGCCCGCGTCATCGCCGGAACCGGCAGCGACCTGTTCAGCGCCATCGCCGGGGCCATCGGCGCCCTGCGCGGCCCCAAGCATGGCGGCGCCAACGAAGCGGCGCTCGACATTCAGCGGCGCTACGCCAGCCCCGATGAAGCCGAGGCCGACATCCGCAGCAGGGTCGCCAACAAGGAAGTGGTCATCGGCTTCGGCCATCCGGTCTACACCATCGCCGACCCGCGCAACAAGGTCATCAAGGAAGTTGCCCGCCGGCTTTCAGCCGATCAGAAAAACATGCACCTGTTCAACGTGGCCGAGCGTCTGGAGACGGTGATGTGGGACGTGAAAAAGATGTTCCCCAATCTCGACTGGTTCAGCGCCGTGAGCTACAGCCTCATGGGCGTGCCCACCGCCATGTTCACCCCGCTGTTCGTGATTTCGCGCACCAGCGGCTGGAGTGCGCATGTGGTGGAACAGCGACAGGACAACAAGATCATTCGACCCAGCGCGAATTACACTGGCCCGGAAAATTTGCAGTTCGTGCCGCTCGCACAGCGTCCTTGACTCGTCCCGCGCACTTCTCGCCATGCCCACGCGCCCGGCTTGTCACTCGCCTCGACCTGGAGCGGTTTTTTTCCGTGTTCCAGTTCGTGGAGTGTTCAAGATGAAACGTCAGTTCTTTTTCCTGTCCGGAGTGGTCGGTCTGTCCTGCGCGCTTGCCCTGTCTGCCCATGCTCAAACGCATGCCAGCAAGGAAAAAACGGCGGATGCCGCAACCGCCGTTACTCACGGCACCACCAAGGCCGAGCCGACGGTCGTGGCAACCGCCGCCACCGCCACCCCGGCCTTGCTGACCAGCGATGCCCCCGGCGCCCGCGTGCCCGGCACGGAAAACGGCTTTCCCGATGTAAACCCGGTGTTCGCACTCAAGGCCGGTCGCATGGTGTGCGGCAGCCGCCGCCTGCCGATGGACGTCAAGATCGAAGGCGCCGACGACCAGGCCGTGCTGCTGACCTGGAACCGGAAAAGCTACATCCTCAAGCGCAAACCCACCTCCACCGGCGCTTACCACTTCGACGATGCCAAGGCTGGCTTCGTCCTCATTCAGATCCCGACCAAGAGCATGCTGTTCGACAAAAAGAACATGACGCGACTGGCCGACGACTGCGTTCCATCGCCCTGACGGGCTCTCCCTTACCCACGATCCATGTCCTCAGCGATTTCCAACGTCCGCCCCGCCCCCGATCAAGTTCTGGCTGACATAGCCGACTACGTCCTCAAAACCGATCTGCAAAGCGCACTGGCGTATTCCACGGCGCGAAACTGTTTGATCGACACCCTGGGCTGCGGACTGGAAGCGCTGGAATACCCGGCCTGCACCAAGCTGCTCGGCCCCATCGTGCCCGGTACCGTGGTGCCGCACGGCGCCAAGGTGCCCGGCACCCAGTTCCAGCTCGACCCGGTGCAGGCCGCGTTCAATATCGGCGCAATGATCCGCTGGCTGGACTTCAACGACACCTGGCTGGCGGCCGAATGGGGCCACCCGTCCGACAATCTGGGCGGCATCCTGGCTGTGGCCGACTGGCTCAGCCGCAACGCCGTGGCCGCGGGCAAGCCGCCGCTGACCATGCGCGACGTGCTCACCGCCATGATCCAGGCGCATGAAATCCAGGGCGTGATCGCGCTGGAAAACAGCTTCAACAAGGTCGGCCTCGATCATGTGGTGCTGGTCAAGGTGGCCACCACCGCCGTGGTCGCGCGCATGCTGGGTCTGTCGCGTGACGAAATCATCAACGCCGTGTCGCTGGCCTGGGTGGATGGGCAGAGCCTGCGCACCTACCGTCACGCGCCCAACACAGGCAGCCGCAAGAGCTGGGCCGCGGGCGACGCTACCAGCCGCGGCGTGCGTCTGGCGCTCATCGCCAAGACCGGCGAAATGGGCTACCCCAGCGTGCTCACCGCCAAGACCTGGGGCTTTTACGACGTGAGCTTCGGCGGCCAGCCGTTCAAGTTCCAGCGCCCCTATGGCAGCTATGTGATGGAAAACGTGCTGTTCAAGATCAGCTTCCCGGCCGAGTTCCACAGCCAGACTGCGGTGGAGGCGGCCATGACGCTGCACCAGCAACTTCGCGCTGCGGGCAAGAGCCCGGAAGACATCGCCAGCATCGTCATCCGCACGCATGAGGCCTGTATCCGCATCATCGACAAGAAGGGCCCGCTGAACAACCCGGCCGACCGCGACCACTGCATTCAATACATGGTGGCGGTGCCGCTGCTGTTCGGCCGCCTCACTGCGGGCGATTACGAAGACACGGTCGCCGCCGACCCGCGCATCGATGCCCTACGCGAAAAAATCGTCTGCGTCTAAGACCCGCAATTCCCCCGCGACGACCACGACCCGGAAAAGCGGTCCATCGCCAATGCCCTGACCGTGACCCTGAAGGACGGCTCGGTGCTGCCCGAGGTGGCCGTGGAATATCCCATCGGCCACAAGCGCCGACGCGCCGACGGCATCCCTCTGCTCGAAGCCAAGTTCCGCACCAACCTGGCACGGCGCTTTCCGGGCAAACAACAAAAAGCCATTCTCGACGTGTCGCTGGATCAGAACTTGCTCGAATCCATGCCTGTGCACGACTACGTTGATCTGTACGTCATCTGACCTCGGAGACCTCCATGCCCACCAAACCCGCCAGCGCCGCGCCCGCCCACGCCTACGCCAAAACGCGCAAGACCTTCAAGACCGCTTCGGGCAAGTCCGCATCGTTCTATTCCCTGCCGCAACTCGCCAAAGAACTGGGCACGGATCTGTCTCGGCTGCCGGTGTCCATCCGCATCGTGCTGGAGTCGGTGCTGCGCAACTGCGACGGCAAGAAAGTCAGCGCCGAGCATGTGAAACAGGTCGCAAACTGGAAGCCCAACGCCGCCCGCACCGATGAAATTCCTTTCGTCGTCGCCCGCGTGGTGCTGCAAGACTTCACCGGCGTGCCGCTGCTGGTCGATCTGGCCGCGATGCGCAACGCCGCCGCGCAACAACACAAAAACCCCAAGTCCATCGAACCGCTGGTGCCAGTCGATCTGGTGGTCGATCACTCGGTCATGGTAGACAACTACGGCACCAAAAAGGCGCTCGACCTGAACATGCAGATCGAGTTCCAGCGCAACCGCGAGCGCTACCAGTTCATGAAGTGGGGCATGCAGGCGTTCGACACCTTTGGCGTCGTGCCGCCGGGCTTCGGCATCGTGCACCAGGTCAACCTCGAATACCTCGCCCGCGGTGTGCATCAAACCAAGGACGGCGTCGCCTACCCCGATACCCTGGTGGGCACCGACAGCCACACCACCATGATCAACGGTATCGGCGTGGTGGCCTGGGGCGTGGGCGGTATCGAGGCCGAAGCCGCCATGCTCGGTCAGCCGGTTTACTTCCTCACCCCCGACGTGGTAGGCGTGGAACTCAAGGGCCAGCTGCGCGGCGGCGTCACCGCCACGGATCTGGTGCTCACCCTCACCGAAATGTTGCGCAAGGCCAAGGTGGTCGGCAAGTTCGTCGAATTCTTCGGCGAAGGCACGGCCAGCCTGTCGGTCACCGACCGCGCCACCATCGGCAATATGGCTCCCGAATACGGCGCGACCATGGGCTTTTTCCCGGTGGACGACAAGACCCTCGACTACTTCAAGGGCACCGGCCGAACCAAAAGCGAAATCGAGCTGTTCGAGGCCTATTTCAAGGCGCAAAAGCTGTTCGGCGTGCCCAAGGCCGGGCAGATCGATTACTCGCAGACCCTCACCCTCGATCTCGGTACGGTCGAGCCCTCGCTGGCCGGCCCCAAACGGCCGCAAGACCGCATTGCGCTGAGCGAAGTCAGCCACCAGTTCGACAAACTGTTTTCGGCGCCGGTGGCCGACAACGGCTTCAACCAGCCTGCAGACCGCCTGAGCCGCACCTTCAAAACCAGTGAAGGCATCGACATCGCCGATGGCGACGTGCTCATCGCCGCCATTACCTCCTGCACCAACACCTCCAACCCCAGCGTGCTGCTGGCCGCCGGGCTGCTCGCCAAAAAGGCCGTCGAAGCCGGGTTGAAGGTGAAAAAACATGTCAAAACCTCGCTGGCCCCCGGCTCGCGCGTGGTGACGGAATATCTCGAAAAGGCCGGCCTGCTGCCCTACCTCGAAAAGCTGGGCTTCTACCTTGCGGGCTACGGCTGCACCACCTGCATCGGCAATGCCGGACCGCTCGCGCCCGACATCGAGTCCACTATCACCGCCAATAATCTGGTGTGTACCGCTGTGCTGTCGGGCAACCGCAACTTCGAAGCGCGCATCCACCCCAATATCAAGGGCAACTTCCTCGCCAGCCCGCCGCTGGTCGTGGCCTATGCCATTGCCGGCACGGTGCGCCGCGACCTGATGACCGAACCCGTGGGCTATGGCAAGGGCGGCAAGCCGGTCTATCTGGGCGACATCTGGCCGAGCAGCGAAGAAATCGACAAGCTGATGAAGTTCGCCATGAACCCCAAGGTGTTCCGCGAGAACTACGCGCAGGTCGCCACGCAGCCGGGCAAGCTGTGGAAGAAGATCGAAGGCGTCAAGGGGCAGGTATACGACTGGCCCAAGAGCACCTATATCGCCGAACCGCCGTTCTTCGCCGGGTTCGGCATGCAGCCTGCGGCCACATCGCTGCAGGTGCAGGGCGCACGCGCGCTGGCGCTGTTCGGCGACTCGGTGACCACCGATCACATCTCGCCCGCAGGCCCGATCAAGGAAACCTCGCCCGCCGGGCAATGGCTGCAGGCCAACGGGGTGCTCAAGGCCGACTTCAACTCCTACGGCTCTCGCCGCGGCAACCACGAGGTGATGATGCGCGGCACCTTCGCCAATGTGCGCATCAAGAATCTGATGATTCCGGCCGGGGCCGACGGCTCGCGTGAAGAAGGCGGCGTGACCCTGTTCCAGCCTTCTGGCAAGAAGATGTTCATCTTTGATGCCGCGATGCAGTACATCGCCGAAAGCACGCCCACGGTCATCTTCGCTGGCGAGGAATACGGCACGGGTTCCAGCCGCGACTGGGCGGCCAAAGGCACTCAGCTTCTGGGAGTGAAGGCTGTGGTGGCGCGCAGTTTCGAGCGCATCCACCGCTCCAATCTGGTGGGCATGGGCGTGTTGCCGCTGCAGTTCCTCGGCAATGATTCGTGGGAGTCATTGGGCATCAAGGGCGACGAGACCTTCGCCATCGATCTGGGCGATACCCTACGGCCGCAGCAGGACGCCCAGCTGACCATCACCCGGGCGGACGGCAGCAAGCAGCAGGTCAAGCTCAAGCTGCGCATCGACACGCCGATCGAGGTCGATTACTACCGCAACGGCGGCATCCTGCCCTTCGTGCTGCGGCAGCTGCTGGCGGCCTAAGCGCTCTCGCCACAGCGCACCCGCATGACAGACGCCGCACCGATCCCCGACGTTCTCGTGGTCGGATCGGGCCCGGCGGGCGCCATGGTGGCGCGCGATCTGGCCCGCGCTGGTGCGCGGGTGCGCATTCTGGAACAGGGCTCGGGGCCGCCTCCCGGCACCAATCTGCTCAAACTCCTGCGCCGCAAAGAGGCGATGCACATCGCGCCCGGTGTGGTGCTGCTGCGCAGCCTGCGGGTGGGCGGCGGATCGGTCACCTTCTATCACACCGCCACGCCTCCGCCGCTGGCGATGTTTGCCCGTCACGGCATCGACCTTGCCGCCGCGCTCGAACGGGTGCAGTCCGAACTGCCGCATGCCCCTTTGCGTGACGATCTGCTCACGCCGATTCCTTCCCTGCTGATGCAGGCTGGAGAGTCTCTGGGTCTGCCCTGGCAGCCGTTGCCCAAGATGATCGACCAATCGCGCTGCGCACAGGGCATCTGCCCGCCGGAGGCCTTCTGGTCGGCGCAGACGCTGTTGCAGCAGGCGATCCGCCACGGCGCGGATCTGCAGACCGGCGTTCGGGTCACGCGCGTGCTGTTCGACCAGGGCCGGGCCATCGGGGTGCAAGCGCAACACCAGGGCGGCGCGGCGCAAATCTTCCGCGCGGGACGGATCATTCTGAGCGCCGGCGGCATTGCCAGCCCGGCCATCCTGCAGCACAGCGGCGTGGAGCAGGCGGGTGACGGTTTTTTCTGCGACCCGCTGCGCATTGTCATGGGCCATGTGTCGGCCCCGCGACGCGCGCACGACATCTCCATGTCGGCGGGTTATTTCAACGCTGACGCGGGCTACATGCTGTCGGACATCACGGTTCCGGCCAATTTTTTCCGCGCCTTCACTTGGGCGGCCGGTCGGCCCGATCAGTTGCTCAGCTACGGCCACACGGCGATGATCATGGTGAAAATCCGCGACGACATCGAAGGCCGCATCGACCCGCACGGGCGCCCCTGGCGGCGCTTCGGGCCGGGCGATCGGCTGAAAATGCGCGCGGGCGTGGAGCAGGCGCGCGCGGTGCTGAAGGCCGCCGGTTCGGGCAGGCCTTATGTGTCGCCCTGGGTGGCGGCGCACCCCGGTGGCAGCGTGCGTCTGGGCGAGATGCTCGACGAAAACCTGAGTTGCCACAGCCCGAATCTGCATGTGTGCGACGCCTCGGTCATTCCCGAGCCCTGGGGGCTGCCGCCCACCCTCACCCTGCTGGCGCTGGGCAGTGAACTCGCCCGGCGTTTGTTATGAGAAAAGCTTCAAAAACGGGATAGCGCGGCGCGCCAGGCGGCTTCGTCAAACCCGACCAGAAGCTGCCCGCCCGTCTCGACCACGGGCCGTTTGATGGCGCTGGGATGCTGCGCCAGAACCGCCACCGCGCTGGGCGCATCGACCACGCGGGCCTGCGTAGCCGCATCGAGCTTGCGCCAGGTGGTGCCGCGCTTGTTCAGCAGCGCCTCCCAGCCGACGGTCTCGGCCCAGGCTGAGATCTGCGCGGCAGTGGGCGGGGTTTTCTTGAAATCGACAAACTGAAAATCCACGCCCTGCGCCTGCAGCCACTGCCGCGCCCGCTTGACGGTGTCGCACTGGCTCAAACCGTAAACCGTTAAAACCGGCGATGCGTTCATGCGGAAACCTTGTCGCGGCGGAAAACCCACTGATCGATCTTGGAGGCCTCGGGCACGAAGCGGTAGCCGTCGCTGTCGAACGCCTTGAGCGCATCCACCTGAATCAAGCGATGCTCAATGACATAGCGCGCCATCAGCCCGCGCGCACGCTTGGCGTAAAAGCTCACGATTTTGTAGCCAGTCTGCGGCGTGCCGTCCTGAAACACCGGCTGCACCACGCGCGCCTTGAGCGCTTTGCGATCCACGCTGCGGAAGTATTCGTCGGAAGCCAGATTCACCAGCACCGGCTCGCCCTTGCCGCCAGCCAATTCGGCGTTGAGGTTTTCGGTGATCTGCGTCCCCCAGTAGGCGTACAAATCCTTGCCCTTGGCGTTGGGCCAGGCCGTGCCCATCTCCAGGCGGTAGGGCCGCATGAGATCGAGCGGGCGCAGCACGCCGTAAAGCCCGCTGAGCACGCGCAGATGCTGCTGTGCCCATTGCAGATCGGCTTCACTCAGGCTGCGGGCATCGAGCCCTTCGTACACATCGCCATTGAATGCCAACACCGCCTGCTTGCTGTCTTGCGGGGTAAAGCTGGGCTGCCATTCGGCAAAGCGTGCGGCGTTGAGCGCGGCGAGCTTGTCGGAAATGCCCATGAGCGCGCTGAGCTGCTGCGGGCTTTGCTTGCGCAGACCGTCCACCAGCACCTTGGCCTGCAGGGTGAACTGCGGCTGGGTGGCGATGGACGTCGTGGGCGGGGTGGTGTAGTCGAGCGATTTGGCGGGGGACAGGACCATCAACAGCATGTCGGTTCTCACAAAGTCAGAGTGCTGCACAAGTGTATCGACGGCCTGCCCCGCGCAGTTATCCCATCAGGCGGCCACGGCTTCGGCCATCTGCGGCGCCGGGGTGCGGATGAGATAGTCAAAGGCGCTGAGCGCGGCCTTGGCGCCATCACCCGCGGCGATGACGATCTGCTTGTAGGGCACGGTCGTCACGTCGCCCGCCGCCATGACGCCGGGCACCGAGGTCTGGCCTTTGGCATCCACCACAATTTCGCCGAATCGGCTGAGTTCGACCACGCCCTTGAGCCACTCGGTGTTGGGCACCAGGCCGATCTGCACGAACACGCCCTCCAACTCCAGATGATGGCTGGCGCCGCTGGCGCGGTCGGTATAGGTGAGGCCGTTGACCTTGCTGCCGTCGCCGGTGATTTCGGTGGTTTGCGCGTTGGTGTGAATGGTGACGTTGGGCAGGCTGCGCAGCTTGCTCACCAGCACCGCGTCAGCGCGTAGCTCGGGCGCGAATTCCAGCAGAGTGACATGCGCCACCAGACCCGCCAGATCGATGGCGGCTTCCACGCCCGAGTTGCCCCCGCCGATCACGCTCACCCGCTTGCCCTTGAACAGCGGGCCGTCGCAATGCGGGCAGTACGCCACGCCCTTGTTGCGGTACTCGGCTTCGCCCGGCACGTTCACATTGCGCCAGCGCGCGCCGGTGGAGAGGATGACGCTGCGCGCCTGCAGGCGGCCGCCATGGGCAAACTGCACACCGATCAACCCACCTTCGTGCTCCGCGGGAATGAGCTTTTCGGCGCGCTGTTGATTGAGAATCTCCACGCCGTATTGCCGCACATGCGCTTCGAGCGCCATGCCGAATTTCGGGCCATCGGTTTCCAGCACCGAGATGTAGTTTTCGATCGCCAATGTGTCGTTGACCTGTCCGCCGAAACGCTCGGCTGCCAGCCCCACGCGAATGCCCTTGCGCGCCGCGTAAACCGCAGCCGCCGCGCCAGCGGGGCCGCCGCCCACAATCAGCACGTCGTAAGGCGCTTTGGCGTTGAGCTTGGCGGCGTCGCGCTGCGCAGAGCCGCTGTCGAGCTTGGCGACGATCTCCTCCACATCCATGCGCCCGCTGCCGAACAGCTCGCCATTGAGATACACCGTGGGCACCGCCATAATCTGCCGCGACTCGACCTCGCTCTGATACAGCGCACCGTCGATCACCACTGTTTGCACGCGCGGGTTGAACACCGCCATGAGCGAGAGCGCCTGCACTACGTCCGGGCAGTTATGGCAGCTCAGCGACATATACACCTCGAAGCGATAGTCGCCGTCGAGCTGGCGAATCGCTTCGAGGGTCTCGGCCTCGACCTTGGGCGGATGGCCGCCGGTCCACAGCAACGCCAGCACCAGCGAGGTGAATTCATGGCCCAGCGGAATCGCGGCAAACCGCAAATGCTGCGGCTGGCCCGAGACACGCTCCAGAGCGAAGGACGGGCGCCGCGCGTCGGTGCCGTCGAATCGCACCGAAATCTTGTCGGACAGGCTCGCGATCTGCTCCAGCAGGGTGCGCATCTGCGCCGCGTTCTCGCTATCGTCCAGAGAGGCGACCAGCGTGAACGGCTGAGAGACGCGCTCCAGGTAAGCCTTGAGTTGGGAAAGCAGGGTGTCGTCGAGCATGGCGTGCTCCTTCGGGGTGCAGGTGAGGGTCGGGCGGCAATAGGCTGTTGTTTTGCCCGGCAGATTGCCGTGCGCCGCGTGCCGATTCAAAGAGACGCGGCCTGACCCAAAGACTACTGACTACTGGGCCAGGCTCTACGAGGGGCTGAAAATCAGATCTTGCCGACCAGATCCAGCGAAGGCTTGAGCGTGGCCGCGCCTTGCTTCCACTTGGCCGGGCAGACTTCGCCCGGATGCGAGGCCACATACTGCGCGGCCTGCACCTTACGCAGCAGTTCCTTGGCGTCGCGGCCGATGCCGTTGTCGTGGATTTCGCACAGCTTGATCACGCCTTCCGGGTTGATCAGGAAGGTGCCGCGCAGCGCCAGGCCTTCTTCTTCGATCATCACATCGAAGTTGCGGGTCAGCGCGCCGGTCGGGTCGCCGATCATCGGATAGTTCACCTTCTTGATCGCTTCGGAGGTGTCGTGCCAGGCTTTGTGGGCGAAATGCGTATCCGTCGAAACGCTGTAAATTTCCACCCCAAGAGCCTTGAAAGTGTCGTAGTTGTCGGCCAGGTCTTCAAGCTCGGTCGGGCAGACAAAGGTGAAGTCGGCGGGGTAGAACACCACGACCGACCATTTGCCCTTCAGGCTGGCCTCGGTCACGTCGAAAAACTTGCCATTCTGGAAAGCGGTGGCCTTGAAAGGTTTGACTTCAGTGTTGATCAAAGACATGTGAAACTCCTTGAGGTTGCTGTTGACGTTCGGCTGTCGCCGACCTTGTAGAGAAGGTTTTACCTTCATTTATGTTGCAGTGCACACTGTAGAGAACGCGTCCCTGAACGTCCAATGGACACTTTCAATTCAGGCTATAGAAGGCCCCTATGCCTTCCTTATCCTTGCTTATGCCGCTCGCCCTTTCGTCCACCTTTGCCGATATTTTGAGGCCGCGAAGCAAAAGGCAAACCAAACTCTAACTGGTCCGACATGACGACTTCAATTGCTTTCAT
Source organism: Thiomonas sp. SCN 64-16 (assembly GCF_001725585.1). Classification (NCBI taxonomy): domain Bacteria; kingdom Pseudomonadati; phylum Pseudomonadota; class Betaproteobacteria; order Burkholderiales; genus Thiomonas; species Thiomonas sp. SCN 64-16. The sequence goes on from NZ_MEGQ01000009.1 coordinate 33,033, forward strand.
CGGCCTGGGTGCCATGGGTGCGCCCATGCTGGGCCATTTGCTGCAACTGGGCTGCAGCGCCAAAGCCTATGCCCGCAGCGACAGCAGCCGCGCTGCCGCGGCCGAGCTGGGCGTTCACCTCTGCACCAGCCCGGCAGAGGCCGCGCGCGGCGCCGAGTTCATTTTCACCAACGTCACCTCGACAGAAGACGTGCGCAACGTGCTCTGCGGCCCGGAGGGTGCTTTGCACGGCGCACAGCCCGGCGCGGTGTGCGTCGACCACAGCACCATCTCACCGGAAGGGGCGCGTGAAATCGGGCAGGCCCTGCAGGCCGCCGGGCTGCATTTTCTCGACGCCCCCGTGTCGGGCGGCGTGAACGGCGCGAAGCAAGCCAGCCTGAGCATCATGGTCGGCGGCGATGCCGGGGTTTTCGCCCGCGCCCTGCCCTTGCTGCGCGCCCTCGGCCAAAACGTGCGCCACGTCGGGCCCAGCGGCAGCGGCCAGGTGGCCAAGGCCTGCAATCAACTCATTCAGGTCGTCACCATCGAAGCCATCGCCGAGGCTTTGCTTTATGCCACGCGGCAAGGCGTGGACGCCCACGCGGTGCTCGGCGCCATTTCCACAGGTTTTGCCGGCAGCCGCATGCTGGATCTGATGGGCCCGAAAATGGCGCAGCGCGATTTCGCCGCGGGCATCGAAGCCCGGTTGCACGCCAAGGATTTCGGCCTGATCGCCGCATCGGCCCAGGCCGCCGGGCTGCATCTGCCCGCACTGGAACAGGTACAGCGCCAACTCGATGCGCTGATGAAATCCGGGTGGGGACGGGACGACACCTCCAGCCTGCTGCGGGCGCTGGAGTCGCAACAGGACGGGCTCAATCGGCCGGAGTGAGGTCTTGCGCTGTGTTGGCAGCGTCGGCCGTTTCGCTCACGCGCTCGCGCTCTCGCGTCCCGATCAGATCCCACAGACGGCTGTGCAACGCAGACCCCGGCTGCGCCAGCGCGTCCAGCGCCGAAAAGTGATGCGCGCCCGGAACGACCAGCGTCTTGCCCGATCCGGGCCAGTGGCGGTGCATCAACCGGGCCTGCGCGTGAAAAGCCTCAGACTCGTCAGCGCCCAGCGCCAAGGCCAGCGCAGCCGGCCCGGCGGGAGGCAACCACGCCGGCGACATCGCCCGCGCCGAATGTTGCGTGAGCTTCAGGTCGCGCTGCAAAAACGCCGTCTTGCGCACCGCCTCCAGGTCGTACACCCCCGACAACGCGAGAGCCCCCGCCGGAATCTGGGCCGGCAGATCGTCGCCGTACCAATCGAAGCGGCAGGCCAGCATCATGGCCGCCAGATGCGCACCCGCAGAATGCCCCGCCAACACGATGCGCGAACGATCCACGCCAAAGTCTTCCGCCCGGCGCCAGACCCACGCCAGCGCCTGCACCACATCGCCCACGATCTGCTGCAACGTCGCCCCGGGGGCAAGCGCGTAATTCACCACCACCACATGCACTCCGCGCGCCACGAACGGCGGCGCGATGAAACTGTGATCAGCCTTGTCCAGCGAACGCCACCAGCCGCCGTGGATGAACACCAGACAGGGCGCCAACCCCGTCGCGGCCGGGGCGAACCAGTCCAGCGTCTGCGCAATCGAATCGCCATACGGCAGATCGAGCAGGCAGGGCCAGTTCAACCGCGCCTCCTGCGAGTCGCGCTTCCAGCGCGCGAGATAATCGGCCCAGTCGGGCACCAGCTCACGATTGTTGAATTGGCGGTCGAGCACCGCAGCGTCGTAACGCATCATCCCACCCCACCGGGTTCGAATACGGATTTATGACGGCTTGATGGTAGGCCGGGAAGTCGCACCTCACCACCTGAGATACCGTTCGTTACCAATCACCCCACCCCCGGCAATCGATCCCGCTTCCCGGCGTCGGTTATGATTTTGGTTTTCGGGCCGATAGCTCAGCTGGGAGAGCGCTGCGTTCGCAATGCAGAGGTCGGGAGTTCGATCCTCCTTCGGTCCACCAAACACCCAAGCCCAGGCCAGCGCCTGGGCTTTTGTTTTGCGCGTCGGGCGCTCGGCAATCGTGAAAGAATTGTGACCTTCTGAAATGAGCCTGGCGCATGGCGCGGGCTTTACTGTCATGCAAACCGCCGCAATGCAAACCGAACAGGTCCGCTCTTACCTTCTCGATCTCCAGGCCCGCATCCTCGAAGCGCTTCAAGCTGCGGACGGTCAGCCCTTTCGCCGCGATACGTGGACGCGCCCCGCCGACTCGCCGCTGCAGGGCGAGGGCATCAGCAGTCTGATCGAGTTTGGCGGTCTGCTCGAGCGCGGGGGCTGCAACTTTTCGCATGTGCGCGGCCCCAAGCTGCCGCCTTCGGCCACGCAGCACCGGCCCGAACTGGCGGGAGCGCCGTTTGAGGCGCTGGGCATTTCGCTGGTGTTCCACCCGACCAACCCCTATGTGCCGACGGTGCATATGAATGTGCGCATGCTCATGGCCGAGCCCGAAGGCCAGGCGCCGGTGGCGTGGTTCGGCGGCGGCATGGATCTCACGCCTTATTACGGCTTCGAAGACGACGCCCGCCACTTTCACCGCACCTGCCAGGCCGCGCTTGCGCCGTTTGGCGATGACCACTATCCGCGCTTCAAGGCGTGGTGTGACGAATACTTCTTTCTCAAGCATCGCAACGAGCCGCGCGGCATCGGCGGTGTGTTTTTTGACGATTACAACGAGGGCGGCTTCGAGCAGGGTTTCGCCCTGATGCGCGCCGTGGGTGATGCCTTCCTGCCGGCCTATGTGCCCATCGTCGAGCGGCGTCGCGCCCTGCCCTACGGCGAACGCGAGCGCGACTTCCAGGCCTACCGCCGCGGGCGCTATGTCGAGTTCAATCTGGTGTGGGACCGCGGCACGCACTTCGGTCTGCAGTCGGGCGGGCGCACCGAATCCATCCTCATGTCGATGCCGCCTATCGTGAAGTGGCGCTACGACTGGCACCCCGAGGCGGGCTCGCCCGAGGCGCAGCTGTACGACACCTTTCTCAAGCCGCGGGACTGGGCCGCTGCATGAGTGGCGCCGCCTCGGCAACGCCCCGGCGCATCGGTTTGCTCGGCGGCAGTTTCGACCCGATTCACAACGCGCACCTGCAACTCGCGCAGAGCGCCTGCACCGAGTTGGCGCTCGACGCTGTCTGGTTCATCCCCGCCGGGCAGCCTTGGCAGCGCGATCCGCTGGCGGCGAGCCCGCAACAGCGTTGGGACATGGTGAATCTCGCCATCGCGGGACGCACCGGCCTGCGCGCCTGCGACATCGAGCTCAAGCGCCAGGGGCCGAGCTACACCATCGACACCGTGCGCGAGTTGCGCGCCGCGCACCCAGACGCGGCGTTCACCTTCATTCTGGGCGCCGATCAGTTGCGCAACCTCCCGACCTGGAACGGCTGGGAAGATATCGTGTCCGAGGTCGATCTGGCCGCCGCGCGGCGACCGGGCTACGACGACAAGGCGCCGTCCGAACTGCTCGAGGCACTGACCGCCCAAGGCCATCAGTTGCACCGCCTGTCCATGCCCGAGATCGATCTATCGGCCACGCGCATCCGCCGCCATCTCGCCCAAGGCGAATCGCTCGCCGGGCTGGCGCCTGCCGCTGTGGCACACTACATTGATCAACATCGCCTTTACACGCACTCATAACGCACTCATCAGCATGGATATCCGCAAACTGCAACGCACCATCGTCGACGCTCTGGAAGACGTCAAGGCCCAGGACATCGAGGTGTTCAACACCGAAGAACTCACCAGCCTGTTCGACCGGGTCATCGTCGCCAGCGGCACGTCCAACCGCCAGACGCGCGCGCTGGCCAGCAGTGTGCGCGACAGCGTGAAAGCCGCCGGATTCGATGTGCGCAACCCCGAAGGCGAAGAAACCGGCGAGTGGGTGCTGGTGGACTGCGGCGCCGCGGTGGTGCACATCATGCAGCCCGCGATCCGTGCGTATTACAAGCTCGAAGAACTCTGGGGCGCCAAGCCGGTGCATCTCAAGCTCGGCGGCGCCAAACGGGTCGGCGCGAAAGTGGCCGCCAAGGGTCCGGACAGCCGCCCCGACAAGCCCGAAGACGACACCAAGGCGCCAGCTCGCAAAACCGCGGCCCGCAAGAGCGCGGCCAGCAAAACCGTCGCCCGCAAGCGTCCGGCCGCCAAGAAGGCCGCGGCGAAAACCGCCCCCGCGCGCACCTCGCCGTATGGCGAAACCAGCACCGAGAAAAAACGCGTGACCCGCGTGGTCGGCACGGCTGCGGGCGCTCGCTCCGCCCCGGTGGCTCCGGCCCGCAAGCGGGCACAGCCTGCTGAGGCACCGGTTGCCGCCAAACGACCCGCCGCGCGCAAAACCACCGCCGCTGCGGCCAAGCGCCCCGCGGCCAAGAAAGCCGCGTCCTCGGCTCCGACCAAGCGCGTTGCGGCCAAAAAGCGGGCTTCTTGACCGCCTCGCGGCTGGCTGACCCGCCGTCGGGCTCCGCATGAAACTCTGGCTGCTCGCCGTGGGTCAGCGCATGCCGCGCTGGGTGGACGAAGCCTATGCCGACTACGCCAAGCGCCTGCCGCCTGAAACGCCCCTGCTGCTCAAGGAGATCAAGGCAGAGGCGCGCAGCTCCAGCATCAGTGCCGAAGCGGTGATGGAACGCGAGGCCCAGCGCATCGAGGCCGCCATGCCTGCGGGCGCGCGCCTCGTCACTCTCGATGAACGCGGTCAGCGCCTCACCACCGCCGCGCTGGCTGAAGCCTTGCAGCAGTGGCGCCAGGAAGGCCGCGATGTCGCGCTGGTCATCGGTGGCGCGGACGGACTGGCCCCGCGCCTTAAACAGAAGGCCGACACCTTGCTGCGACTCTCCGATCTCACCCTGCCCCACGGCCTCGTGCGGGTGCTGCTGGCCGAGCAGCTCTACCGCGCCCACAGCCTGCTCAGCGGCCATCCCTATCACCGCGCCTGACGGCCTGCCGCCGCGCCGCGCACGGCGATAATCGGGGCTCGACTTCGCTGCTCAAAATCATGCCATCCCCTAACGCCGACTCTCTCTGGGCCGATGTGCTCGCCGTGCGCCAGCAACAACCGCTGGTGCACAACATCACCAATTTCGTGGTGATGAATTACAACGCCAATGCCCTGCTGGCGCTGGGCGCTGCGCCGGTGATGGCGCACGCCCGCGAAGAGGTGCGCGACATGGCCGGCATCGCTCAGGCGCTGGTGCTCAATATCGGCACTTTGTCGCCCGAGTGGATCGAGGCCATGGTCATGGCGCTGCAGACGGCGCGCGGACGCGGCATTCCGGTGGTGCTCGACCCGGTGGGCGCCGGGGCTACGCCTTACCGCAACCGCGCCGTTGCCGAGTTGCTCGCCGCAGGCAGCCCCACGGTGCTGCGCGGCAACGCCTCGGAGATTCTCAGTGTCGCCGGGGTGGAGGCGGCCACCCGCGGCGTGGATAGCGCCGCCGCGTCGGACGACGCGGTGCAGACCGCCCGCACGCTCGCCGCCCGCCTGGGCGCTGTGGTCTGCGTGAGTGGCGCGACCGACCACATCCTCGCGCCCGATGGCCGTCATGTGCGCCTGTCCAACGGGCATGTGTGGATGACCCGAGTCACGGGCGTGGGCTGCTCAGCCACAGCGCTGATCGGTGCTTTCTGCGCCGTGCAGCCCGACGCGTTTCACGCCACCGTCGCCGCGATGGCCTATCTCGGTGTGGTCGGCGAAGTCGCCGCCGAGCAAGTGCAAGCGCAGGGCCGCGGCGTCGGTCAGTTGCAAATCGCCCTGCTCGACGGCCTGCAACTTCTGGACGCCGAAACCTTCCACGCCCGGCTGCGCCTGCAAGCCGATGACTGAAGCTGCCCGTCGCTGGCCCCTGGCCGCGCTGCGGCTGCACCTGGTCACCGACGCCGCCCTGTGCGGCCCGCGTGGCGTTGAGGCCGTGGTCGCCGCAGCGGTGAGGGGCGGGGCCACCTGCGTGCAGTTGCGCGAAAAGCAGCTCGACACCCGGCCTTTCGTCGAACGCGCCCGCGCGCTAAAGGCCCTGCTCGCACCGCTGGGGGTGCCGCTGATCATCAACGACCGGCTCGATGTGGCGCTGGCCGCGGGCGCAGACGGCGTGCATGTCGGCCAGAGCGATCTGCCGCCCGAAAACGTGCGACGGTTGATGCCGCACGCCCTCATCGGCCTGTCGGTCGAAAACCCCGAGCAGGTGCGCGCGGCGGCCGACATGCCGGTGGATTACCTCGGCGTCAGCCCGGTGTTTTCCACCCCGAGCAAACAAGACACCGCCCCCGCACTCGGCCTCGAAGGGCTGCGGGCGATGCGTGCCCTCACCGATCTGCCCCTGATCGCCATTGGCGGCATTGATCTGAACAATGCGGCGCAAGTGCTGGCCGCAGGCGCCGATGGCTTGGCCGTGGTGCGGGCGCTGTGCGCCGCGCCCGACCCCGCTGCCGCCGCGCAAGCCTTGCGCCAGCTCACCGACTCGTCCACCTTCGTCCATTCATGAACGCGACCGAACCCCTGCAAGACACCCCTGCCGTCGCACGCTACGCACGCGTGCTGAGCATCGCTGGCTCCGACAGCGGCGGCGGCGCCGGCATCCAGGCCGACCTCAAAACCATGGCCGCGCTGGGCTGCTATGGCATGACGGCCATCACCGCCATCACGGCGCAGAACACGCAAGGCGTGCGCGCCATTCAGGCGCTGCCGCCCGAATTGCTCGCGCAGCAGATCGACGCCGTGGTCGAAGACATCGGCGTGGATGCGGTGAAAATCGGCATGCTGCACGATGTGGGCGTGGTGCGGGTGGTGGCCGAGGCCATTCGCCGCCATCGCTTCACTCATGTGGTGCTCGACCCGGTGATGGTCGCCACCAGCGGCGACAAGCTGATCACCGAATCCACCGTGGACCGGCTCGTTGATGAGCTCTTTCCCCTCGCCACGCTGATCACCCCCAACCTCGACGAAGCCGCCTGGCTACTGCGGCTGGGCACCATAAACGCCGACGCGCTGGAAGACACGGCCAATCTGCTGCACGTGCTGGGCGCTCGCGCGGTGCTGCTCAAGGGCGGCCACTTGCCCGGCCCGCAGCTCACCGACTTGCTGCGTCTGCCCGATGGAGAAGTGCGGCGCTGGGAAGCGCCGCGCATCCCCACGCGCAACACCCACGGCACGGGCTGCAGCCTGTCATCGGCCATCGCGTGTTATCTCGCCCTGGGTGAGACGCTGGCCGATGCCGTGGCGCATGGTCGGGACTATGTGCGACAAGCGCTGCTCGCCGGAGCCGACATGCAACTCGGCCACGGCCACGGCCCGCTCAACCACGGTCACGCACCTTTGGCGACGAAGCGCCTGCCGCTCTAAGCCGCCGCGGGCGCCCGCGCCTCGCGCCAGCGCAGCACCCCCGCCGCCAGCAGCGTGAAGGCCAGGCTGGGCAGGGCCGAGCCCCAATTCGGCCACCAGACCGTGCCCAACTGAAACACGCCGATGCCCAGTAACCACACGCTCATCGGCCCCCAGCGCCAGTTGCTCTGCGGCGGCAAACCCGGTGCCAGCTGCGCGATCACCACGCCGAACAGCGGCACGAAAATTGAACTCAGGGTGAGCAGAAAGGGCTCAAGCGCGTGCATCGGCAGCGCCAACGCCGCCGCGGTGGCCAGCAGCACCAAGGTCATGCCAATACGACGAATGCTCCAGCGGCTATTGAGAAAGTTGGTCGATACCGCACCCGAATGCACGTCGCCGTAGGCGTTGTCCACCTCATCCACCAGAATGAAACCCAGTGCAATCAATCCGCCCTGAGCCAGCAGCAGGGTGCTGAGCATGTCGATATCGGCAGGCGACACGCTGATGACCAGCACGCCCAGGGCGTAACACCAGATATTCGCCGCGGCATAGCCGAGCCAGGTGCCGCGCGCCGTGGCGCCGGCGTGGCGTCCGTAGCGGGCATAGTCGGCCACCAGCGGCAGCCACGACACCGGCATGGCGATCACCAGATCCACCGCCGCCAGCAAGCTCATCGAACCATCGCCCGGCTGCGCCCACAGCGCGGCAAAGCCGTGTTGCCAGGCCTTGAGTCCGAACTGATAGCTCAGCCACAGCAGCGAGGCGACGATCAGCGGCATTGCCGCGCGGCTGACGAAACGCCGCACCAGCCCGATCATCCGCCCGCTGGCCAGCACCAGCAGCAGCGAGCCCCAGGCCAGCGTCGCCACCACGGGCACCCAGGCCCCGCGTGCACCGAACACCTGCTCGACGATGGTGCGGGTGCCGTCGCGCATGATCACCAGCTCGAACGCCGTCCAGCCCAGCAGTTGCACCACATTGAGCGCCACCGGCAGCATGGCGAAGCGCTGCCCCAGCGTGCGCCCGATCAGCGCCGAACTCGACAGACCGTGCCGGCTGCCGATCCCCGCCACCCAGGCCAGCAAACCCGCGCCCAGCAAGGACCCCAGCGCAATCGCCCCGGCCGCCTGCGGCAGGCTCAAGCCTGGCCGCAGATACGCGCCCACCTGCATGACCAGCAGCCCCACCCCCAGACTGAACCACAGCGCGGCGGCATCGGTGAAGGTGAAAATGCGTTCCGCCACGGGAACCGAGGCATTGGACGCGTGCGCCGCGTCACTTGAAGTTGTGTGTGTTGCCATGGCCCATTTCTGCGTGCTCGCGCAGAAACCCGGCCGGGCCATGCGCGCCATAGCACGCGCTGCCCACCCTGCTTCCCTGCGCGAGGATGACCTCAATCAGGTTCAAAGGGACTCTCTCAGCGAAGCTGCCTACTGCCGCAGCCCCGCACCCCCAGCGTTGCGCCGCAGGATTGCGACACGGCGTCGATTGTAGGCAGGATGACGCCTACAAGCCGCACCACGCCAGCGCCGGAGCAAGGCTAAGCTATGCCGCCTGACCCGTGTCCACCCATGCGCCCGATCCGCACTCGCCGCCTGACCTTGGCCGCACGCCTGCTCTGGGCCGCACCCTATTCGGTGCTCGGCCTGCTCGCCGCCCTACCCGCCTGTGCGCTGGGCGCTCGGCTGCGCCGCAGCGGCCACACCCTGGAATGCACGGGCGGCCAACTGGTTCGCTGGATGCAGCGCCTGCCCAACCGCCATCGCCTCGTCGCCCTCACTCTGGGGCATGTCATCCTCGCGGTCGACGCCCCCGCCATGCAGCGCTTGCGCGCTCACGAACGCGTGCATGTGCGGCAATACGAGCATTGGGGCCCATTCTTCGGGCCCGCCTATTTGCTGGAGAGCCTGTGGCAAACCCTGCGCGGGCGCGATGCCTACCTCGCCAACCGATTCGAGCGGGAAGCCTATGCGAAGGGCGGACCATTTCTCACGAAAACTCATGATCAGTAAGCCCGCCGCGCTGGGTACCGAAAACGAACGCAGCGGCGGCGCTCCGTGCTCGCGCAATCGCTTGATCGGCCCTGAAGTTGCGCGCCCAAATTATTGACGCGCATCAATCCCCGTGTTTCGCAAACGCCTAGCCTGACTGCGAGTCAACCTTGACTCAAAACTTTTTCAGGAGAGTGCCATGATTGCCACCAAGCCATTTTTGACTGCCTTGTCTCTCAGCATCCTGCTCGCAGGTGGAGGGCTGACCGCAACTTCTGCCTACGCTCAAACCCAAAAGCAGGAAACCATCTACGGTAGCCAATTGATGACGCAGAAGGAGCGTCGTGAATACCGACTCAAAATGCGCGAGGCGAAAACCACAGAGCAGCGGGAACAGATCCGGGCAGAACATCACAAGCTGATGCAGGAACGTGCGAAGGAGCGCGGCGTCAAGCTGCCTGATGCACCCCCGGCGCAAGGCATGCATCAAGGGATGGGCTCAGGTGGCGCCATGGGTCCTGGCGGCGGCGGCATGGGGCCGGGCGGCGGCATGGGGCCGGGCGGCGCAGCGAAACCCTGATTCAGCTCAGTCGGCCTTCTCAAGGAAACGCCGGGCCGCCCCAAGTTTCCTTGACCCCCACGGGGGGGGGGCTGGGCACAGCCCAGCCTTGGGGGCGCTCAAGGAGGCGCGACTTTCCGGTAAACCTGCGCAAACCGTCCCTGCTCAACCACGCCGTAATCGCCTGGCGCGTATTGCAGCAGCCAGTCGCCGGGGCTGCCGCGCAGCAGATCGCCGCCAGCGCTGCGGGCCATGCGAAACGGTGTGGGCATCTGCCGCGCCAGAACGGGAATAGGCTGGTTGATGTAAGCGCCATTCTGTCCCATGGACGTCGGCGCGAGGGCTTGGTAGCGCGCCTCGAAACGGGCGCGCGACACGCTCCAGCGGTCGCCGGTGGCGCCGGTGATGATGGCATCGCCCGCTGCGTAACGATTGGGGCCTTCGCGGCTGGTCAATTCACCGGAATCGACGGCGAATTGCACCTGCACGGTTTCTCGCTTGATGTAGGTGGCTGCCAGCGGGTCGGTGCGCAAATCGACGTTTTGCAACAACGGCGCGCTGGGATCGTTTTCGGTCATGGCTGATTTGTTCACCATCTCTCACTTGCCATCGAGCACTTCCCAGCGTTCCAGGGCGTGGAGCAGTTCTTCGTCGATCTGCGCGTAACGTTCCTGCATCTCGCTGATACGCATCGTGGCAGAGGTATAACTCGCCGGGTCGGCCAGTTGATCGGAAAGCGATTTCTGCTCTGCCTCCAGGGCGGCTATGCGGCCGGGCAGTTCCTGCAGCTCGCGCTGTTCCTTGTAGCTCAGCTTGCGCTTGGCCGGTGCGGGGGGAATGGGCGGCTGTGCATGAGCCGATTTGGTAGGCGCCGCGCCGCGTTTGTCCGCCCCGCCTGCGGCCGATTTATTCAGCTGCGCCTGCAAGGCGCGGGCACGCTGCGATTGGGTGAGCCAGTCGGAGACGCCGCCTTCGTATTCGCGCCAACGGCCAGGGTCTTCCGGCGTGGCCTCGCTCACTATCGTGCTGGTGACCACATTGTCGAGAAAGCGACGGTCGTGGCTGACCAGAAACACGGTACCGGGAAAGTCTTGCAGCAACTGCTCCAGCAGTTCGAGGGTGTCGATGTCGAGGTCGTTGGTCGGCTCGTCGAGCACCAGCACATTGGCCGGGCGGGCGAACAACCTAGCCAGCAGCAAACGGTTGCGCTCCCCCCCTGAAAGCGACTTGACCGGCGAGTTGGCCCGCGCGGGCGAGAACAAAAAATCGCCCAGATAACTCATCACATGCTTGCGCTGCCCGGCCACCTCAACCCATTCGCTGCCAGGGCTGATGGTGTCGGCCAGGGTGGCGTCAAGGTTGAGCACGGCGCGCATCTGATCGAAATAGGCGATCTGCAAGCGCGTTCCCTGCCGCACGGTGCCGCTATCGGGTTCGATCTCGCCCAGAATGAGCTTGAGCAGCGTGGTTTTGCCCGCGCCGTTGGGCCCAATGAGGCCGACCTTGTCGCCACGCAGAATCGTGGCGGAGAAATCGCGCACCAGTACCCGCTCGCCATAGGCCTTGTTGACGCCTTGCAGCTCGGCCACGATCTTGCCACTGGACTGACCGCCATCCACCTCAAGTTTGACGCGCCCGAGCGAATCGCGCCGCGCCGCGCGTTGGCTGCGCAGCGCTTCCAGGCGGTTGATGCGGCTCACGCTGCGGGTCCGCCGCGCTTCTACGCCCTTGCGTATCCACACCTCTTCCTGCGCCAGAAGCTTGTCGGCGCGGGCGTTCATCACCGACTCATCGGCCAGTTCCTGCTCCTTACGCGCCTCATAAGCGGCGAAATTGCCGGGATAACTGCGCAACGTGCCGCGATCGAGTTCGACAATGCGGGTCGCCACATCGTCGAGAAACGCCCGGTCGTGGGTGATGAGAATCAGGCTGCCGCGAAAGCCGGTGAGCAGTTCTTCCAGCCAGGCGATGGCATCGAGATCGAGGTGATTGGTCGGCTCGTCGAGCAGCAGCACGTCGGGCGCCGCCACCAGCGCCTGCGCCAGCGCCACGCGCTTTTGCATCCCGCCGGACAGACTACCCACGAGCGTCGTGCCGTCGAGTTGCAGGCGCTGCAGTGTTTGATCGACGCGCGTCTCCCAGTTCCAGCCGTCGAGCAGTTCAATGCGGGTCTGCAGGGCGTCGAGGTCGTCTTCGGGCGCGTGCTGCTCGAAACGGTCGCGCAGGGCGCGGGCTTCGGCCACGCCTTCGCTCACCACATCGAACACACTGGCCTGGGCAGAAAAGTCCGCCTCCTGTGGCACATACACCCGGCGCAGACCCTGCTGCACCTGCACCAGGCCATCGTCGGGCGGCTCCAGCCCGGCCAGAATACGCAGCAGAGATGACTTTCCGGTGCCGTTGCGACCGATCAGGCCCACCCGCTCGCCCACCTCCAGCGCCATGGCGGCATGATCGAGCAGGGCCACATGGCCGAAAGCGAGCGACAAATCTGAAACGGAGAGGACGGCCATGCGTAGCGTTTGTTGAAGAAAGACGCTCATTGTGCCAGTCGGTCGCCGCTACCATACTCTGATGGACTCCCTGCGCGCTGAACTCGCCGTGCTGGCCGCGCGGCTGATCGTCGAAGACGGTCTGGACTACGGCACGGCCAAGCGCAAGGCCGCCAAGCGCCTGCTGGGCGAACGCGTGGCGCACGATCTGCTGCCCAGCAACGATGAAATCGAGCAGCAGGTACGCGAAGAACTCGCCCTGTTTCATGCTGACACCCAACCCGCGCAATTGCTGCAGTTGCGCCGCGCCGCGCTGACGCTGATGGAAGCGTTTGCGGCGTTCAATCCGCATCTGGCCGGGGCTGTCTGGCACGGCACCGCCAACGAACACACCGATCTGCATGTGCTGCTGTTCACCGACGACAGCAAGGGCGTGGAAATTCACTGCATCGACCACGGCATCGCTTTTCAGGTCGGCGAAGCCCCGCACTACGCCGGGCGCGGCCGTGTCGAACAACTCACCCTGCACTGGCCCCCGCATGACCGTCAAGCCGTGCTTGCCCATCTGAGCCTTTACCCGGAAAAAGACGTGCGCGGCGCCCTGCTGCCTGATGCGCAAGGGCGCACGCCCAGAGGCACGCTGCGTGCGCTCAGGCAACTCCTGAGCGCCCCCGCCAGCGATGGGGAAAACCCGAGACTCTGAAGCTTTTCCCCGGCCATGCACAATGCGAGCAGTCTGATTGCTACACCACAACCCCATGAACAAAGTCAATATCTGGATTTCTGCCGCCATCATCCTCCTCATCGCTGCGGTGCTCGGCAATGCCTGGTTTCAGCGTGAACGCAGCGTGCCCATTGCGGTTGAAAACAATGCGGTCAAGTCTTTTTTCGCTGACAAACTCGACGATCTGCAGGGAAAATCCATCGATCTGTCGCAATACCGCGGAAAACCGCTGGTGATCAATTTCTGGGCGAGCTGGTGCCCGCCTTGCATCGCAGAAATGCCCGACTTTTCGAAGTTTTATCAGCAGAACAAAGACAAAGGCATCGAGATGGTCGGCATTGCGCTCGACAACCCCACTGCGGTGCGCAATTTCCTGAAAGAGCATCCGGTGAGCTACCCCATTCTGCTGGGCGGCATGAATGGCATCGCCCTGAGCACCAGCCTGGGCAATAAGCAGGGGGGCCTGCCATTCACCGTGGTGCTCGATGGCAAGGGCGACGTGGTGTTTCAAAAGCTGGGAAAAACCTCTCTCGACGAACTGAAAGAAGCGGTACCCTCCGGTCATTGAGCCCGCGCATCAGAGTTGCGTTCAACCATCGTTCATCCCACCCTGTTCAATCGCCCTTCCATGACCCGCATCCTTGTTCTCCACGGCCCCAATCTCAACCTGCTGGGGCAGCGTGAACCACATATCTATGGCGCGACCACGCTGGACGATATCAATCAGTCGCTGCAAACCCTTGCCGCCGAACTGGGGGTGGAGGTGCAGACTTTCCAGAGCAATCACGAAGGCGACCTGATTGATCGGTTACATGCAGCTCGCCTGGACGGCACGCGCTACATCATCATCAACCCTGCGGCCTATACCCACACCAGCGTTGCCCTGCGTGACGCCATCGCGGCCACCGATCTGCCCTTCATCGAAGTGCATCTGAGCAATGTGTACCGCCGCGAACCGTTCCGCCATCACTCCTACTTTTCCGATCTGGCCACCGCCGTCATCAGCGGTTGTGGTGCTCACGGCTACACACTGGCCATGCGCCATGCCGTAGTCGATCTTGGGAATCGTAAAAATTGATGGTCTAATGCGACACTTATCAGCGACTTAACGACAGATCATGGATTTACGCAAACTCAAGACTTTGATCGACCTGGTCTCCGATTCCAACGTCTCCGAGCTGGAGATCACGGAAGCCGAAGGCACGGTCAGAATCGTCAAGGCGCAGCCGCAGCCCATCATTCAATACGCGCAGATGCCCGCTCAGTTGGCATCTCAGGCTCCGATGCAATATGCCGCGCCCCAGGCCATGCCCGCTCATGCTCAGGTATCCGCCGCCGAACCAGCCCCCGCCCCGGAGGCGCAAGGGCATGTGCTGAAGTCGCCGATGGTCGGCACGTTCTACCGCTCTTCTTCTCCGGGGGCGGCGCCGTTCGTTGAGGTGGGCGACACGGTCAAGGTCGGCCAGACGCTGTGCATCATCGAGGCGATGAAAATTCTCAACGAAATCGAATGCGACAAAGACGGCGTGATCAAGGCCGTGCTGGGCGAAAACGGCCAGGCCGTCGAATTCGGCCAGCCGTTGTTCGTGATCGAGTAATGGCTTTTTCAGGAGAGCGCAGAGCCGCTTCCGGTTTCTTGACTCCCCCAGGGGAGCAAACCCAGGCAGTACCGAGGCACACATGAGCGCCCGCTCCTGACCACGGCTCCTGCGCTCAACGGGCGCTTCCGCCCTTCCCTGTCATTGAACGGACAACGCGCATGTTCAAAAAAATCCTTATCGCCAACCGTGGCGAAATCGCCCTCCGGGTGCAGCGTGCCTGCCGCGAACTCGGCATCCAGACCGTGGTGGTCTATTCAGAAGCGGATCGTGAAGCGAAGTATGTACGGCTGGCCGACGAGGCCGTATGCATAGGCCCGGCGCCCTCGGCGCAGAGCTATCTGCATATGCCGGCCATCATTTCCGCTGCCGAAGTGACGGATGCCGAGGCGATTCACCCCGGTTACGGCTTTCTGTCGGAGAACGCGGATTTCGCTGAGCGGGTGGAGAAATCCGGCTTCGCCTTCATCGGCCCGCGTCCCGATTCCATCCGGCTGATGGGCGACAAGGTCAGCGCCAAGCAGGCCATGATCCGCTCTGGCGTGCCCTGCGTGCCGGGCTCGGAGGGGGCGCTGCCCGACGATCCGCGTGAGATCACCCGCATCGCTCGCTCGATCGGCTATCCCGTCATCATCAAGGCCGCAGGCGGCGGCGGCGGCCGCGGCATGCGCGTGGTGCACACCGAAGCCGCGCTGCTCAACGCCGTGACCATGACGCGCAGCGAAGCGGGGGCGGCGTTCGGCAACCCGGCGGTCTATATGGAGAAGTTTTTGCTCCAGCCGCGGCATATTGAAATCCAGGTGCTGGCCGACACCCACGGCAACGCGCTGTGGCTGGGCGAGCGCGATTGCTCGATGCAGCGCCGCCACCAGAAAGTTCTCGAAGAAGCGCCGGCCCCCGGCATTCCGCGGCGGTTGATCGAGCGTATCGGCGCCCGCTGCGCGGATGCCTGCAAAAAAATCGGCTACCGCGGAGCGGGCACCTTCGAGTTTCTGTATGAAAACGGCGAGTTCTACTTCATCGAGATGAACACCCGCGTGCAGGTCGAGCACCCCGTCACCGAACTCATCACCGGCATCGACATCGTGGTCGAGCAGATCCGCATTGCCGCGGGCGAGAAGCTGACCGTGCGCCAGCGCGGCGTGCAGCTCAACGGCCATGCCATCGAGTGCCGCATCAACGCCGAAGACCCCTACAAGTTCACCCCGTCGCCCGGCCGAATCACCATGTGGCACACCCCGGGCGGCCCGGGCGTGCGGGTCGATTCGCACGCCTATGCCAACTACTTCGTGCCGCCCAACTATGACTCGATGATCGGCAAGATCATCGTGCATGGCGCCACGCGCGAGCAGGCGATTGCGCGCATGCGTATTGCCCTGTCGGAAATGGTGGTGGACGGCATCCAGACCAATATCCCGCTGCACCGCGAACTCATGGTGGATGCGCGCTTCATCGAAGGCGGCACCAGCATTCACTACCTCGAGGAATACCTCGCCGCGCGGCATACCGCCTGATAGGGTTTGAACAAATCCGCCATGACCTACCGCGAAGTCACCCTCCCTGTCAGCGAAGAGCAGGCCGATCTCCTCTCCGATGCGCTGATGGAGCTCGGCGCTTTGAGCGTGAGCGTCGAAGACCGTTTCGGCGACACCGCACAGGAGCAAGCCTTGTACGGCGAGCCGGGCATGCCGCCGCCCAAGGGCGCCTGGGCACAATCGCTGCTTCGCGTGCTGTTCGCCGACGAGGCCCAGGCCGACGCTGCGCTGGCCGCCCTGCTGGCCGAAGACATCCTGCCCGATCTGCAAGAGGTGCAACAGTCCACGGTGGAAGATCAGGACTGGGTACGGCTGACGCAGTCTCAGTTCCAGCCGGTATCGATAGCCGACGCGCTGTGGATCGTGCCGAGCTGGCATGAGCCGCCCGAGGTTGCGGCGCCCATCATCCGTCTCGACCCTGGGCTGGCCTTCGGCACCGGCACCCACCCCACCACGCGGCTTTGTCTGGAGTGGCTGGCGCGTCAATCGCCAAGCCAACTCAGCGTGCTCGATTACGGTTGCGGTTCGGGCATTCTGGCCATTGCCGCGGCCAAGTTCGGCGCCGGCCCCGTGGTCGGCGTGGACATCGATCCCGACGCGGTGCTGGCCACCGAAGCCAACGCTGCGGCCAATGACGTCACCGTGCAGGCCGGCCTGCCCGACAAGGTGGCTGAAGCGCGATTCGACATCGTCGTCGCCAATATCCTGTCTGCGCCGCTCAAACTGCTGGCGCCCGCGATTGCCGCGCATGTGAAGCCCGGCGGCTGGCTCGTGCTCAGCGGCATACTCGACCGGCAGGCCGAAGAACTCATCGCCGCCTACGCGCCCTATTGCGCGCTGCAGATCGACAAGACGCTCGATGGCTGGGTCTGCCTCGCGGGCCGCGCCCACCCCTGAACAGCGCATGGCACAGGCCACCCGCTGCCCCCACTGCCAGACCGCCTTCAAGGTGGTGCGCGACCAGCTCTTGCTGCGCGAAGGCTGGGTGCGCTGCGGCCATTGCGGCGAACCGTTCAACGCCCTCGATCACCTGATCGATCTCACCCCGGCGCCGCCGCCCGTCCCCGCCGAGCCCCTGGCCACAGCAGAACCATCACTGCCGCCCGAAGTACCGCCCGAGCCGCAGGCAAGCACCGTGCCCGTGACGGCGGGCCTGCGCTGGAGCAACATTCCACTCGATCAGCCGACTTATCAAGGTTTTCTGCCGCTGACGGTTCAGGCCTACGATCTGGCGCCCCGGGCTCCGGCCGAACAGAAGCCGGAGCCGGTGAGCGGCGAAGAGGTCGAGCCTGACGAAGCGTTGGCACCCGCAGAATGGCCCGCCGACCTGCTACCCGAGGATGATCTTGTGGCGAACGAGATCTCGGCCTCCCAAGCCGCGCTCGACCCCGACGCCGCACCGCTGTCCGAGTTCAACCTGAACGACGCGCTCAACTATCAATTCGAGAGCGAGGACGTCCGACAAAACGCGCCCGCGCTCGCCGCAAAACCGGTGGAAGCGGAGCCCGAATTTATCCGCAAAGCCCGCCGCCAGGCCTTCTGGAGCAGCACGCCTGCCCGCGCGGCGCTGGCCTTCATCAGCCTGCTGCTGCTTCTGGCACTCGCCGCTCAGGCCGCGCTGACTTGGCGCGACACCCTGGCGCAGCTATACCCGATGAGCCGCCCTTGGCTGCAACAGCTCTGCCAGATGACCAGCGGCTGCGAACTGGCCGCTCCGCGCAACCTCGATGCCTTGGTCATCGACTCGTCCGCGCTCAGCCCGGCCGACAGCGGCTTGCAACTCAGCGTGTTGCTGCGCAACCGATCCGACCGCGCCGTGGCCTGGCCTGCGCTGGAGCTGACCCTGACCAATGCGCAGGACATGATTTTGCAACGCAAAGTGGTGCAAGCCGCGCAATACCTCCCCGAAGCGCAGGCCACCCATCGCACCCTGACAGAGGGCCTGGCCGCCGGCCAGCAGGTGCAATTGCTGCTGCACCTCGAGGTCAAAGGCGCCGCCCCGGCCGGTTACAAGCTGGTGTTGTTCTACCCCTGACGGCTATTTTTGGCCCGCCGGGCTTGGCAGGTTGAAAACGTCGTCGAGCGCGGCCCGGTAGCTGTCGCTCACCATGAGCTCGTCCCATTGCAAGGGAGGCTGGGTGGGCAGCAGATCGAAGCGGCGCTGGGCGCTGCGGACATCGGGCGTCCACTGCCCGCGCTCCAGTGCCTGATCAAGCTCGCGCAGCAGCACATCGAGCGGTCGGCCGTTATCGACCACGCTCTGGTTGCACACCAGCACGGCGTCGCATCCGGCCTGCAAACCCTGCAGTGCGGCCTGGCTGAGACTTTGGCCCTCGGCCCGCGCCGCGGCCATGCCGAGGTCGTCGCTGAGTATCGCGCCGGTAAAACCGATGCGCTCGCGCAGCACGTCCCGCAGCCAGACGGAGCTGAACCCTGCGGGCAGCGCATCCACCTCGGGGTAGATCACATGCGCCGGCATGACCGCGCGCAACCCGGGCGCCAGCCATCGATAAGGCGCGGCATCGGCGCTCAGAATGGCGTCGAGGGTGCGCGCGTCGTGCGCCACGGCCAGATGCGTGTCGGCACGCACATAGCCGTGGCCGGGGAAGTGCTTGGCGCAATGCGCCATCCCAGCACGCGCCAAACCCAGCATCAGGCTTTGCGCCAGCACCGTCACCACCCGCGCATCGGCGTGAAACGCGCGATCACCGATTACGCTGGAGCCGCCCCAGTCGAGATCGAGCACGGGCGTGAAGCTGAAATCCACCCCGCAAGCCCGCAGCTCCGAAGCCAGCACGAAACCGCACGCCGCCGCGCGCCGCATGGCGCCTGGGGCATCAGCCATCCAATGCGCCCCAAGCTCGCGCATGGCCGGAAGTGCCGTGAAGCCATCGGTGCGAAAGCGCTGTACCCGCCCGCCCTCGTGATCGACCGCGATCAGCAGATCAGGGCGTACCGCCTTGATCTGCGCGCACAGCGACAAGAGCTGCCCGCGGCTCTCCCAGTTGCGCGCAAACAGCACCACCCCGCCCACCAGAGGATTCCGTAGGCGCTTGCGATCGGCGGCGCCGAGTTGCAGCCCGGCCACATCGAGAATCAACGGGGAGTGCATCAGCAGTTGCATGTCTTTCGCCTCAGTCAGGCCGAGTCACTTCGGCTACAACCATGGCCAGCGCGGTATCGGCCTCATCGGACACCGAGACCAGAAACCGCAGCGAACGGGCCTCGCACCAGTCTTTGAGCGCGTCATGCAGCACGATGATCGGCTGCCCACTCGGGAGTTTGAGAATCTCGCAATCGCGCCAGCGCATGGGGCTATGAATGCCCAGGCCGATGGATTTGGAGAACGCTTCCTTGGCGGCAAACCGCGTGGCCAGGTAGTTGATGCCACGCTGGCGCACCTTGGCCATGCGGCGCTCATACTCGGCCAGCTCGCCTTCGCCGAGCACCCGTTGCGCGAAACGGTCGCCGTTACGCTGCACCGCGGCGCCCATGCGCGCAATGGAGCAGACATCGGTGCCGATGCCGTAGATCATGAATGCGTTGCCACCGCGCGCGCGATCACCGCCTGAAAGTCACGCACCGATTGCTTCAGCCCGACGAACACCGCATGACCGATGAGCGCATGGCCGATGTGCAGCTCGCTCACTTCAGGCAGTGCGGCAATGGCCGGCGTGCTCTGCAGACTCAGGCCGTGGCCCGCGTTGGTCTGCAGGCCCAGGCTGCGCCCCAGCTTCAGGCCCGCGACGATGCGATCGAATTCGCGTTGCCGCGTGGCTTCGTCTGCGGCATCGAAAGCGTTGGCGTAAGCGCCGGTGTGCAGCTCGATGCAGGGCGCACCAGCCTGGGCGCTGGCCTCGATTTGCCGGATGCTGGGCTCGATGAACAGGGAAACGCGGCAGCCGAAATCGGCCAGACGGGCGCAGGCCTCGCGCACGCGGTCGAACTGCCCCGCCACATCCAGCCCGCCCTCGGTAGTCACTTCCTGCCGACGCTCGGGCACCAGGCAGACCATCTGCGGACGTACTCGGCAGATGATGTCGAGCATCTCCGGGGCGAGCGCAGACTCGAAATTCAGCGGCGCCGAAAGGGTGGCTTTGAGCCGCTCGACATCGGCATCGCGGATGTGGCGACGGTCTTCGCGCAGGTGGAAGGTGATGATGTCCGCCCCGGCTTCGACCGCCTGCTGCGCCGCCAGCACGGGATCGGGAAAACTGCCACCGCGCGCGTTGCGCAGCGTGGCGACATGGTCGATATTCACCCCGAGCAGCGGCGCAGCATCGGAGGGGCAAGCCATTGGGTTCATAACTTGTGGAGATCAATAAGCAGCTGGCGGGTGCGCAGCATCTGTCCCGAAAGATGATAGTGAAGCAGGCTGCGCATCAGCGTCTTCGCGGCCCGCGCCAGTGCAACATCGCCTTCTGCCGGCGGGCCTTCGCGCAGCGCCAGCAACACCTCGCCGCGCACCGCCAGGGCATCGGAAGCGGAGCAGGCCGACACGCCATGATCCGGGTCGACCCGGTAAAACGCATCGGGCAGCACCGGCTCGGAGGTCGCCCCTTCGAGGTGCAGGTCGGGCAAAAAACCCAGTTCGCGCAACAGCGAAAACTCAAAGCTGCGCAGCACCGGCTCCAGCTCGCCCGCCGTCGCATGGGGGCGTTGCGCCAGCGCGGCAATGCCGGCGTGATAGGCGTCGAACAGACCTTCGTGAGCGTCTTCGCGAGCCAGCAGACGCACGAGCAGTTCGTTGAAATAAAAACCGCAAAGCAGGGGCAGGCCCGACAGCGGCGCCAGCCCACCCGCCCACTCGGCCCGGGTCAGGGTGCGCACCTCGCCGCGGCCGCTCCAACTGGCGTGGCAGGGCTGAAAACCCAGCAGCACGGCGCGCAGCGCGGAAGTCGGCCGCTTGGCGCCCTTGGCCACCAGCGCCAAGCGACCATGGCGGCGACTGAACACGTCGAGCAGCAGGCTGGTTTCCTTCCACGGGTAACTGTGCAGGACGTAGATGGGCTCTTCCTGCACGCGCTCCACCGAGACGCCGCGCCTGGGAGCGCGCGGCACGGGGCGCACGGCAGCCGGTTCGACGCTCAGCTCAGTCCTCATAGCCGAAGGCACGCACGGCGGCCTGGTCGTCGGCCCAGCCCGAACGGGTCTTGACCCAGACCTCCAGAAAAACCGGGCCGTCGAACAAGACCTGCATGTCCTGCCGCGCTTCGGTGGAGATGCGCTTGAGGCGCTCGCCCCCCGCGCCGATCACCATGGCCTTGTGTCCGTCCCGATCGACGATGATGGCCGCGGAAATGCGGCGCAGATCGCCTTCCTGGGCGAACTGCTCGATGACCACGGTGCTGGTGTAGGGCAATTCGTCGCCGGTCAGGCGGAACAACTTCTCCCGCAGAATCTCCGCCGCCAGGAAGCGCTCGCTGCGGTCGGTGAGGGCGTCTTCTTCATAGCCCCACTCACCTTCATGCAGATAGGGCTCCATGATGGACAGCAGCCGGGGGGCATCGGCTTGTTTTTGCGCCGACATCGGCACGATCTCGGCAAACTTGCGCAGCTGCCCCAGTTCGGCCAGCCAGGGCAGCAGCTTTTCGCGCGGAGTGATGCGGTCAAGTTTGTTGACCACGGCGATCACCGGCCGGTCGTCGGGCAAAACTTCAAGCACCGTGCGATCTTGCGGCAGAATCTTGCCCGCCTCAAGTACCCAGAGCACCAGATCGACCTCGCTCAAAGCGCCGGTGACGGTGCGGTTCATCGCCCGGTTGAGGGCGTGCATGTGCTGAGTCTGGAAGCCTGGCGTATCGACAAACGCGAACTGCGAAGCTCCGCGTGTGGTCACCCCGAGGATGCGGTGCCGCGTGGTCTGCGCCTTGTGCGAGGTGATGCTCACCTTGGCGCCCACCAGCGCATTGAGCAGGGTGGATTTGCCCACATTGGGACGGCCGACAATGGCCACAGTGCCGAAGCGACGCGGCGAATCCGGGGGCGATGAGGTCATGGCGATTTGAGAGTTTTAGGCGGTCGTCGCACCGGCGAGCGACGCTGCAGATTGTGCGCCAGCGCAGGCTGCGCCGCATCGGGCGCGTGGCTGGGCTGAACGACTTCACCGCGCTCATCCACCAACACAGGCCGGTTACCACGGCGCACGGGCTTTGTGCCGCCTCGGCCAATGCGCTCGATCATGCGCGTGGCGGCGTCTTGTTCGGCGCGGCGGCGGCTGTCGCCCTCGCCCTCCACTCTCAGTCCGAGTGCCTCGACGGCGCACTCCACCTTGAATTGCTGCTGGTGCGCCGCGCCGCGCACGTCGAGCACGGCATAGCTGGGTAAAGGCAGACGCTGGCCTTGCAGAAACTCCTGCAATTGCGTTTTCGCATCCTTGCGGACGACGTCGGCGTCCAGCGTATCCATGAGCGGGGCGAACAAGCGGCGCATCACCTCTTGCGCCGTGTCGAAACCGGCTTCGAGGTAGATCGCGCCAAGTAGCGCCTCTACCGTATCCGCCAAAATAGATTCACGCTGGGCGCCCCCGCTCTGCAGTTCGCCCTCACCCAGCCTGAGAAACCGCCCCAGGTCGATCGCGCGGGCCACTTCCGCCAGCGCCTCGGCACGCACCAGCGCCGCGCGCAGACGGGAGAGTTGCCCCTCGTCTTGCCGCGCTGCCTGGTGGTAGAGCCAAGCGGCGGCCGAGAGGTTGAGCACCGAATCACCCAGGAATTCCAGGCGCTCGTTGTGATCCGCGCCAAAGCTGCGATGCGTGAGCGCCCGCTCGAACAGTTTGCGATCGCGGAAGACGTAGCCCAGCCGCGTTTCTAGTGCCGTGCTCACCCGGGAATCAGTGGGAATGGCCGGCGTACTTGATCAGCAAGTACACCGGCCCGGCAATGTGAATTTCCTTGTTGTAGGCAAAGGAGATCACCACTTTGTCATTCACCTTGGTGATGTCGAGATCCTGCGCCGTGACGGAGGAGATGTAATCGACATCGGCCATTTTGGAATAGGCCGAACGAATATCGGCCACGGTCGGCCCGGCCTTGGCCGCCTGATCGACCGCCTTCTGAATGGCGAAATATTCCGTGGCGGTGGGTACCGCCTGCGCGCCAATGACCACGATGAACGCGAGGATGGCGCCCCAGAAAATCAACCCGATCAGGGTGATGCCACGCTGCTTGTCATGCTGCTTCATATTGGCCCCGATTTCTCCATCCGGCAATGACGATCAATGAATCAGCCCAATGTTTTTCGGTGCGCTGAAATTCATCCACACCACAAAGGCTTTGCCGATGATATTGCGCTCGGGCACAAAACCCCAATAACGTGAATCCAGCGAGTTGTCGCGGTTGTCGCCCATGACGAAATAGTTGCCGGCCGGCACCTTGCAGACAAAGCCTTCGGCGTTGTAGTGACACATATCGCGGTGCGGAAAACTTTCAGGCCCGCCGATGACATAGGGCGGCGCCATCGGATTGATCATGATGCGGTGATCGTGCGTGCCGAGCTTTTCCATGTACTGCTTGTAGTACGTCATGGTGTTCGGGTCGAAATAATCGGGCAAGGGCGTTTCCTGCACCGGCTTGCCGTTGATCACCAGGTGCTTGTTTTCGTACGACACTGTATCGCCCGGCAGCCCGACGATGCGCTTGATGTAATCGATTTTCGGATCTTTGGGCAAACGGAACACGATCACATCGCCGCGCTGGGGCAGCGCGCCCGGAGTGAGGCGGGTATCGAGCAGCGGCAGGCGCAGACCGTACTCGAATTTGTTCACCAGAATGAGGTCGCCCGGCACCAGCGTCGGCTCCATGGAGCCCGAAGGAATCTTGAAGGGTTCGGCCACAAAGGAGCGCAGCAAAAACACCACCAAAATGACCGGGAACAGCCCGGCGGTCCATTCCAGCCACCAGGGCTGACGCTGCACCCGTTCGCGCGCCGCTTCGATGTCGGCATCGCTGGCCACGGCGCCGTCTGCGGCCAGACCCTGTTTTTGCAGAGCACTGCGACGCTCTTCCAACTGCGCCACGGCCGACTTCGCCGCGCGCCTGCGTTGCGGCGCGAAATACCAGCGCTCGGCAAACCAGAACACGCCGGTGATGACCAGAAGAATGAACAGCAATAGGGTGAAGTTAACGCTGGGCGCAGTTTCCATACGGGATATTCTTGGGGAGTGGATCAGTCTTCGACTTGCAGAATCGCGAGAAAGGCTTCTTGTGGCACTTCGACCGAGCCGATCTGCTTCATGCGTTTTTTACCCGCCTTCTGCTTTTCCAGCAGTTTGCGTTTGCGGGAAATGTCCCCCCCGTAGCACTTGGCCAGCACGTTCTTGCGCAGGGCCTTGATTGTCTCACGCGCGATAATGTTGGCCCCGATGGCCGCCTGGATGGCGACGTCGTACATCTGGCGCGGAATGATCTCGCGCATCTTGGCCGCCACCTGACGGCCGCGGTACTGGCTCTGAGAGCGGTGCACGATGATGGACAGCGCGTCCACCCGGTCGCCGTTGATCAGCATATCGACCTTCACCACATCGGCGGCGCGGTACTCCTTGAACTCATAGTCCATCGAGGCATAGCCCCGCGACACGCTTTTGAGCTTGTCGAAAAAGTCGAGCACGATCTCGGCCAGTGGCATGTCGTAGGTCAGCATCACCTGGCGACCGTGATAGGCCATATTGAGCTGCATGCCCCGCTTCTGGTTGGCCAGGGTCATCACCGGGCCCACATAATCTTGCGGCATGTACAGATGCACCGTGACGATGGGCTCGCGGATTTCGGCAATGCGCCCCTGATCGGGCATTTTCGACGGATTTTCGACCTCGATCACCTCGCCATTGGCCAGCATGACCTGATAGACCACCGAGGGTGCGGTGGTGATGAGATCTTGGTCGAACTCGCGCTCCAGTCGCTCCTGCACGATCTCCATGTGCAGCAGGCCCAGAAAGCCGCAGCGAAAGCCGAAACCCAGCGCCTGGCTCACTTCGGGCTCGTAACGCAGGGCGGCATCGTTGAGCTTGAGCTTTTCCAGCGCGTCGCGCAGTTGGTCGTATTCGCTCGCCTCGGTGGGGTAGAGACCGGCGAACACCTGCGGCTGGATTTCCTTGAAGCCGGGCAGCGCCTCGGTTGCCGGACCGAGATTGTTGGGCAGCTTTTTTTCGAGGGTAATGGTGTCGCCGACCTTGGCGGCCTGCAACTCCTTGATGCCCGCGATGATGAAGCCGACCTCGCCCGTGTTCAAGGCCTCGCGCGACACCGATTTCGGCGTGAACACCCCGAGTTGTTCGGCGTTGTAGACCGCGTGCGTGGCCATCATCTTGAAACGCTCGCCCTTTTTCAGGCTGCCATCGACCACCCGCACCAGCATGACCACACCGACGTAGGTATCGAACCACGAGTCGATGATCATGGCGCGCAGCGGCGCGTCCACCACGCCCTTGGGCGGTGGCATGCGCGTAATCACGGCCTCGAGAACGTCGTCGATGCCCATGCCGGTCTTGGCGCTGCAGGCAATGGCATCGGCCGCATCGATGCCGATGACTTCCTCGATTTCTGCCTTGGCCTGCTCGGGGTCGGCTTGCGGCAGATCCATTTTGTTGAGCACCGGCACCACTTCCACACCCAGGTCGAGCGCGGTATAGCAATTCGCCACGGTCTGCGCTTCGACCCCCTGACTGGCATCGACCACCAAGAGCGCGCCTTCGCAGGCCGAGAGCGAACGGCTGACTTCATAACTGAAGTCGACATGCCCCGGCGTATCGATCAAATTGAGGTTGTAGGTTTTCCCGTCCCGCGCGACGTATTGCAGCGCCGCGGTCTGCGCCTTGATGGTGATGCCGCGCTCGCGCTCGATGTCCATCGAATCGAGCACCTGCGCTTCCATTTCCCGGTCGGACAAGCCCCCACACCGCTGAATAATGCGATCAGCAAGCGTAGATTTGCCGTGATCAATATGGGCAATAATTGAAAAATTACGAATATGATTCATGCAATAGTCCACTGGGGCGACCGCTTCGCGCCCTGCGGATCAGACGGAAACACGGGGATGAACAAGAAAAAAGGCGCGACAAGCGTGACGCGCCTTCCAACAAATCGATTTGGCAACTGCTGATGCTTGTTGGGCGGTCATTCTAACCCGGGGGCGAAACCCGGCCTGATGCCGCGTTCCGCCCTGTTGATCGCCTCAGTTCTGCGGCCGGATCAGGACATACAGACCCGATTCGCCGCGCCGCACCAGCACCGCCACCTGCTTGCCGACGGGCAGTTGCGCGCTGATGGCATTGAACTGGGCGGCACTGCTGACTGCGGTGTTGCCCACCGCCAGCACCACATCCCCCACACGCAGTCCGTCGCGTGCCGCGCTCTCACGCACAGCCTCGACCAGCACGCCGCTGCTCACGCCGAGCTGACGCTTTTGGGCATCATTGAGATCGATGACTTTCACCCCCAACGCGTTGGCCTTGCTCACGGCTTCGGGCTTTTGCTCTTCTACCGGCTTGGCGCCGGGCTTCTTGTCCATCACCCATTCGCCCACCTTGACGTTGAGCGTCAGGGTCTTGCCCATACGCAGCACCTGCATGGGCACGGTGGAGTCAGGCTTGGTTTCGCCCACCAGACGCGGCAGATCGTTGGCCCGCTCCACCGGTTTGCCGTTGAAGCTGGTGACAATGTCGCCCACCTGCACACCGGCCTTGTCCGCCGCGCCGTCCTTCTCGACCACGCGCACCAAAGCACCCCGCGCCTGCCCCAGTCCGAGCGACTCGGCCAGATCGCGGCTCACGCTGTCGATCTGCACCCCGATCTTGCCGCGCACCACATAGCCCTGCTTCTTGAGCTGCTCGACCACGCGCATGGCTTCATCGATGGGGATGGCAAATGAGATGCCCATGAAGCCGCCGGTGCGGCTGTAGATCTGCGAATTGATGCCGATGACGTTGCCGCGCATATCGATCAGCGGGCCGCCGGAGTTGCCCGGATTGACCGCTACGTCGGTCTGAATGAACGGGGTGTAGTCGCCGGTATCGCGCCCCTTGGCGCTGACGATGCCCGCCGTCACCGTGTTCTCGAGCCCGAACGGCGAGCCGATGGCCACCACCCACTCACCCACCTTGACTTTGGAGGAATCGCCGATGTGCACGGCAGGCAGCGCTTGCTTGGCATCGATCTTCACCAGCGCCACGTCGGTGCGTTTGTCGGCGCCGATGAGCTTGGCCTTGAACTCGCGTTTGTCGGTCAACGTGACCATGATCTCGTCCGCCCCGTCCACGACATGGGCATTGGTCATGATGTAGCCGTCCGGGCTCACGATGAAGCCCGAGCCCACACCCGTGGGACGCTCTTCCTCTTCATTCTGCGGGCCGTTCTTGCCCCCCTTCGGGCTATCGGGCGCGGGAATGGGCACCCCAAAAAACCGCCGAAGCAGCTCGCGGGTCTGCTCGTCCATCTGATCGCCGCTGCCCACGGGCACCTTTTTGTAGGTGCGGATATTCACCACGGACGGACCGGCCTTCTCCACCAGCCCGGTGAAATCCGGCAGGCCGCAGGCCACGCAAGACTGCTGCGGCACCGAACCGGTCGCCTGCGCAGGAACCGCGATACCCGAAAAGGCCAGCAGGCCCGCACTCAAACAGCTCAACAAAACTTTTTTCACCGATTTCTCCCTGATACATCGCGCCTGAGATCAGGCATGGCACTGCAATTGATTCCATCATTTCATCCGCTCGCGGGCAGCATACGGAAAACGTCGCAACCGCGCTGCGGCCAGGCGCAGAACCCTCAAGCCGCTTATTGCACGCGAACGATGGCCTCGCTGATGCGACGCAGCGTGCGCTCAGGCACGGCGCCCATCACCGTCAGCCAGGAGTCGCCGATGCGCCGAGACAGCGCCAGCGTGCCGCCGACGCGCTGTTCAGGCGCGACCGGCTCGCTCAGATCGGCAGCGGACTGCACAAAAATGGATACCGAAGCCAGGCCATCACTGAGCAGCCACTGCAATACCTCAGAGGGTTTGCTGCCCACCGACATACTGCGGCGAAATACCCCGACCGTCTTGAAGCCCGGCACCTGGGAAGACAGCGCCCATCCCTGCGACTGCAGACTCACCGGCACGACCTTCATCTGCTCCACCGCATACCCTGGGGGTTGATGCAGACTGTCGCGCACCAAAGACTGGCGCGGCGCCACATTGACCTTGAGTTCGGTGAATGCCACCTGATTGATCACATGGCCCGCCGCGTCCAGCGTTTGCGCCTTGACCAGCAGCTGCGAATCGCGCAGCGACCACAGCCGGTATCCCCAGCGCAATTCGTCGCGCGGCAACAAGGTGGAGACGCGGCACTCGAAACCCGCGCAACGCTGCAGCCCGCCCCGCTCCAGGCGGTAATTGCGGTCGACCTCGCCATCGGTGGTTTTGAGCAAACGGGGAAAGCTGGCCTGCCCAGCCTGATTGTCGATCAGCGTGAGGCGATAGTCGGGCCAACTCGTGCGAACCTCATCATTGAGCGAAACCATGATGCGGCGCTGCCCATCGAGCGTCTCGATGCGCTCGAAATGCCCCTGCGGCAAAACATAGTGCACTAGGCTGGAGGTGCTGATCTCATCGCCGCGCTGGGTGATGAACACGCCGCTGTAATTCAGCGACCGGGCGGCCGCGCTGACGGTCTGCAACCATTGCTCCAGACCCTTGCGCTGCGCAGGCGCATCCGCTGATTGCGCCGCGGCCAAGGGGTCCGCCGCGGCTGGCGCTTGGCCCTCCTGCGCGGCGAGTGCGGGCGCGGCCCAGGCGAGGGCGGGCGCGGCCCAAAGTGCACCCGACAATCCGACAAGGCTCCCCAGCCAGATTGCCCGACGCCAGCGACGCGCGCTGAATACCTGCAAGCCCGCCATCAGTGCGATTGCGCTGCGGGCGCGGTCTGATGGAGGCCCCGCTCAGGGAGACCAGGCTCAGGGACGCTGGGCTCGACAGGCCGATTTCGAACCCATTGCAGCGTGGCCGGCACGGCGGGCATCATGCCCCCAGCCATCTGCTGATGCGCCAGGAGGTATTCGACCATGGGCATTTGCTCCGACACAGGAACGAGCTGGGTGGCCCCTTGACCGCCCTCGCCCCGCTGCGGACTCTGCGCCGACAGATCGGCCTGGATCAAACCCGCCCGGGCCACTGGGTTGAGAGGCGCAGCAATCTGGGTATCGGCTACAGGTATCTGCCCCTTCGAACCCAGAACTCCGACTGACGCCACCGTCGGCGCCGCACCTGACGAATCGGCGTTCTGCAATCCTGGCAGCGCCACCCAGGCCATCACCGCCACCCCGGCCACAGCCGCCATGCCAGCGGCCATGCGCGTGCTCCAGTGCGGGCGGCGATGCGCGGCAGAGCGATGTGCCGATGCCGAAGATCGATCAACCGCCGCAGCCGTTTGCGTCACGGCCTGCGGCTGCAGCACGATGGGTTCGCGCGCAATGGCCGCGCTGACGCGCTGCAAAAAGTCAGCCTCGCCGGGCATGGGCGTGAGATCGGCAGAACGCAGCACATCGCCGATCTGCGCGTAAATCAGCCAGTCTCGTCGCGCGGCCTCGTCCGAAGCCACATGGCGGATAAAAGCTGCCGTAGCCTCCGTCCGCGCGGATTGCCCACGGTACTCCCCTTCCGCATCCATCAAGGCGGAGAGTTGCTCGCGCGACATGTCTTGACTCATTTCCTGTCTCCAACAAAGCTCAACCGTAGGCTCACCAACGCTTGCCACCCTTGTGCTCGATCACCGGCCGCAGACGCTCTGCGATCGCCTCGCGGGCACGAAAAATTCGCGAACGCACCGTGCCGATCGGGCATTGCATGGCTTCGGCAATATCTTCGTAACTCAAACCTTCAATCTCGCGCAAAGTGATCGCCATGCGCAAATCTTCTGGCAAAGACTCCATCGCGGCATTCACCGTTTGCACGATTTCTTTCGAAACCAGAATGGATTCTGGCGTTTCGTGGTTGGTTAGTAGCTCGGTCGGGCTAAAAGTTTCTTCATCATGGCCCAACGCATCACCTTCGGACACCGTCGGATCGCGAATATCGTCGGAAATGGCTTTTTTGGCCGTATTGACCGCGATGCGATAGAGCCAGGTATAGAATTGACTTTCGCCGCGAAACTGCCCGATGGCCCGGTAAGCGCGCAAAAAAGTCTCTTGCGCCACGTCTTCCGCCAGGGCCGGATCGCGAATGAAGCGCAGCACCAAACGATAAATGCGGCGCTGGTATTTGGCCACGAGCAGATCGAAGGCCTTCTGCTGCCCCACCTGGACCTGCTGGACCAGCACGGCATCACTCTGGGTGTCTTGCTCCACCAGAACTCAGTGCGGCAGTGCACCCAAGCGCAGTCGCAGTTCGCGAAAAATGCCGGGTTGGATATCGCTGGGCACGGGCAGAACCACGCGCCCTTTAGCCGTCAGGCCCAGTACCAGCAGCAGCCCCGGCAGCACCATGCCTCGCACCTGAAGCACATCTTCCAGACCGTCGCCGCGCTGCAGCTTCCAGCCGCGCTCACCGTGAAACAGCGTGAACGGGCGGATGGTCCAGTAGGGGTACTGCGCTGACAGAATGGCCAGGAATATGGCGGCTGCAAAAGCCGCCATCAGGCTGAGCGAATCGGTATCGCGCCAGACCCAGACCGTCCACCCGGCGGCGAGCAGGGACGCCGCACTGAACAGCCCGAGCAGCAGATGCCAACGGCCGAAATGTTCGACCCGGATCTGCAGGGGTGCAAGGGTCTTCATGCTGCTCTGTTCAGAGGGGGGAATGCAAAGGGGAAATGCAAAGGACAGCTAAATTGTCCCTCAGACGCGCTTGAACAGCAGCGACCCGTTGGTGCCGCCAAAGCCGAAATTGTTTTTCAGCGCGTAGTCGATGCGCATGTCGCGCGCGGTGTTGGCGCAGTAGTCCAGATCGCATTCCGGATCGGGCGTCTGCAGATTGATGGTGGGCGGGCAGACCTGGTGATGCAATGACAACACGGTATAGACCGACTCGACCCCTCCGGCGCCACCGAGCAGGTGGCCAGTCATCGACTTGGTGGAATTAACCACCAGCTTGTAGGCATGGTCGCCAAAAGCGAGCTTGATGGCATCGGACTCGTTCTTGTCCCCCAGCGGGGTGGAGGTGCCATGGGCGTTAACCATTTGCACCTGATCGGCGGCCACGTCGGCGTTTTTCAGCGCCAGCAACATGCTGCGGCGGGGGCCGTCGGTGTTGGGCGCCGTGATATGCCCGGCGTCACCGCTCATGCCGAAACCGACGAGCTCGGCGTAAATTCTGGCGCCGCGCTTGACTGCAAGGTCGTAGTCTTCCAGCACCATCACGCCCGCGCCTTCCCCGAGCACGAAACCATCGCGGTCTTTGTCCCACGGGCGACTCGCGCTGGTCGGATCGTCATTGCGAGTGGACAAGGCGCGCGCTGATGCAAAACCACCGATACCCAAGGGCGATACCGTGGCCTCTGCGCCGCCTGCAACCATGACGTCAGCATCACCGGACTCGATGAGGCGCGCGGCCAGACCGATGGCGTGCAGACCCGTGGTGCAGGCCGTGACGACGGAGAGGTTGGGGCCCTGAAAACCATATTCGATAGACACATGCCCGGAGACCATATTGATGATCGACGCCGGCACGAAGAACGGCGTGACGCGGCGTGGGCCGCGATCGAGCAGTTCCTTGTAGGTGTTTTCGATCAGTGGCAGACCGCCGATACCCGAACCCACCAGCACGCCGACCCGTTCGGGATCGAGCCCGGCCTGGTCGATGCCGCTGTCACGCACCGCCTGCATCGACGCGGCGATGCCGTAGTGGATGAAGGTATCCATATGCCGCGCTTCCTTGGCGGCGATGTACTGCGTCACATCGAAATCACGGACTTCGCCTGCGATTTGCACGGAATAGGCCGAGGCATCGAACTTGGTGATGCGTCCGATGCCCGATTTGCCAGCGAGCAGGCTTGCCCAGTTGTCATCCAGCGTGTTGCCCAGCGGGGAAACCGCGCCAAGGCCAGTAATCGCAATTCGTCGGCGAAGAGTCATGTGAAATCAGGTAAGCCGCGCCAGCGCAGAAGCATGGACGCGAGCATTAGTGAGTCAGAACAAGATGGATTCAAAACAAGGTCGCTCAAGGTGCATGGCCGATCAAACAAATCGGCGCTGCAATTGAACCCGTCATCAGGCCTTGTAGTGCGCCTTGGCGTAGTCAACCGCCAATTGCACGGTGGTGATCTTCTCCGCGTCTTCGTCAGGAATCTCGATGTGGAATTCGTCTTC
>NZ_MEGQ01000010.1:0-108991 GCF_001725585.1 Thiomonas sp. SCN 64-16
AGAAACAGTGCTTGCCGTGGTGGCTGAACCGAGATCGGTCCAGTTGAGCAGATTGGCGCCGTAGGGGTCGTCTGCATTGCTCCCATTGGGGGTCATGGTGGCTAGGTATTGCTCGACGCCGAGCATGGCCTGACCATAAGTACCACTGGTATCTGTCGCGTTGTTCCCGGGCACTGCATTGGAAAGATCGCTGACTCCAGTGATGCGAAGCTGCGCGGCGATGTTGCTCAGATTATCCAGGTAAGTGGTCATCGTGAAACCAGCAATCGGATTGGAGCGCGCAACCGCGAACGTCGTCAGCGGGGTCACATTGGTCGAAACAGTACCACCTCCACCGACGTTGACTGCGGCTTGCAACGTGGTGTTGGTAGCAATGAAGTAGTTACTGGCATTGGCCGGCATGGCGAGGTTGGCGGAAGTCAGCGGCAACAGTGTGCGAGAGGTTCCGCCGAACATATAGGAGCCATTCGTTGCCTGGAGCAGCACTGGGCCGAAGACGCCATTGAGTAAGTTGAACGAGAAATTGCCTTGAGCGTCCGTGGTGGCGCAAGGTGCAACCGGAGTGTTGCTATAGATATATGCTGACGCCGTGGCTGGATCGATAGAGTAAGCAGACTCTCCCTTGACAAAGGCATAGGCGCAGACCGTGGCTCCCGCTACAGGCCCGCCAGAAGTGTCTGACGCGCTTTGCGGCCCCATGAGGACACGGCCGGTGACGATGGAACCTTCATATTGCGCGGTCGAACCGCCGCCGCAACCGGCGAGGGCGAGACTGGCCAGCAGGGCGGCGCCCAGGCTGATGCGGATGGGGGAAACTGGCATCGGAAATCTTTCAGGGAGGGGTTAGGCGAGTCGCGGCCGAAGCCTAGCGGCAGTTAGCTCAATGCACCACGCGGTCTTCGGCTTCGACGAACAGCTCGTCGAGAATCAGGGCATCGGGCTCTTCGTCCAGACGCCAGAAAATCAACAGCACGATGGTTTTGAGATGCTCCAGCGGTAGCGGCTGCATGCCGGTGGCCAGCGCGCGCTCGATGGTGAGTTCGCGCAGATGCGGCTTGAGCACCCCGGCGCTCTCGAGAAAGTTGAGATAGCCGATGGCTTCCAGCCCCAGGCAGTCGAGCTCTTGCTGCGCGTAAAGACGAATGGCGTGTGCGCTCTGCTCGTGCTGGGTCTTGAGGCCGCCTACGGCGCTGTCGAGCCCGCGAAGCCAGTCGATGGCTTCGTGGATTTCGTCGCTCTCGAACCCGGCCGCGCTGAGTTTGCGCGTGAGCTGCCCGAACTCGGGGCAGGCTTCCGGATGCCAGTAGGACTCGTAGAGATACATGAGAATATCGAACATGAGGCCATTCTATGCATGACGCGATGACGGATTGTTTCGCGGTTTTCTCCCGGCATCAGGCCGGGTCAGGAGCACGCGAAGGGTGGCCGGATTTCAGGCGCGGGCGATGCGCTGAAAGCGGCCGCCGGGCAGGCGCGCGACCTGGCCCTGCAGCTCAAGTTCGAGCAGGCGAGCGCCCAGCCGGTCGGCAGGCCAGCCGGTGCGCGCGCTGAGATCGTCGAAGCTGCGGATGTCGTAGCCGAGGGCGCGCAGGATGTCGCATTCGAGCGGGGCTTCCGTGGCGGGTGATGCGTCTTTCGTCGTGGTTTTCGCGGCGGGGCGCGCGTCCCAGGCAAATTCCTCCAGCACGTCTTGCGCGGTTTCGACGAGCTTGGCGCCCTCGCGGATGAGACGGTGGCAGCCATGCGCCAGGGGGTTGTGGATCGAGCCGGGCATGGCAAAGACTTCGCGCCCCTGCTCGCCAGCCAGCCGCGCGGTGATGAGCGAACCGGAGTGCGTGGCGGCCTCGACCACCAGCACCCCGCGAGACAGGCCGCTAATGAGACGGTTGCGGCGCGGAAAATTGCCCTTGGCGGGAGCGGTGCCCAGCGCAAACTCGGACAGCAGCAGCCCGCGAACGGCCACGAGATGCGCCAGTTCCTTGTGGCGTGGCGGATAGACGCGGTCGCAGCCGGTGCCGAGCACGGCGATGGTCGAACCGGCGTGCTCGCCCGTCGCGGACAGGGCGCCGCGATGCGCGGCAGCGTCGATGCCCAGGGCAAATCCCGACACGATGGTGACCCCGGCTTCGCTGAATGCCTGCGCAAACGCCTGGGCATCGCGCTCGCCCTGCGCGGTGGGGGTGCGTGCGCCCACCATGGCCAGCCGCCGTGGGGCGCCCAGCAGGGCGGTGTCGCCCAAGGCGTAAAGCAAGGGCGGCGGGTCGGTGATGTCGAGCAGGCTTTGCGGATAAGCCGGATCGTCCAGGGTGATGCAGGCCTGCCCCGGCTGGGCGGCCCATTGCAGGGTGCGGGCGATGAGGTCTTGGGTTTCGCGGTCGGGGTCGGCCAGCAGCGCCGAGGCGACGGCGGCGCTGACCACCCGAGTCAGCGCGGCGTGCGAGGTCTGGAAAATCAGCGATGGCGGCCCGAAGGCGCTGAGCAGTTGGCGCGCGGTGAGGGCGCCAACGCCCGGAGTCTGCATCAGCCGCAGCCAGTCGGCGAGGTCTTCAGGCGGCGTCATGCTCGACCGTGCCGAAGGCCGCTGCGGCGATCAGGGCTGGGTGAAGCGGTCGGCGACTTCAACCGGTTCGTCGGCCGACAGGATGAGCGCATAGGCCACATGCTTGAAGGTGCGAAACACCATCATCACGCCCACGCGGCGGTCGGGCAGTTCGATCTCGGGTTTGCCGGGCGCCGTCGAGTCTTTGACCATGCGGCTGTTGTGCCACAGCGCCAGCACGTCGCCGCGCTCCAGCCCGTCGTCGGCCCCGCGGTTGAGCGCGACCACGCTGTTCTTGGCCGCCATGCTCAGATCGCCGTAGATCGAAACAATGTCGCCGCTGATCGGCTTGGCCGGGGCGTGCGGGGTGTAGTTGAGGAATTCACGCGGCGGCGCGATGACCAGCCGGTCGCCCACGCCGACTTCACGCTCGATGCCATCGACCCGGAACACCGACACCGCATCCGGCCCGGAGGGCGGCTCAACCAAATTGGTCGTGCCGAGATATTCGGCCTGGTAGGCGATGATTTTTTTCGTGGCCGGGTCGACCAGCGGCTTGGCCGGACGATAGATCTGATAGCGCGTGGCTTTGCTCACATCACCGCGCACATAGACCTGCGTGCCGGGCGACGCCATGGTGTGCCCCTTGGGCAAGGCCACGATGCGCGGCGAGGCTTCGAGGGTGTCGGGCTCGACGATCAGCGGCTGGGTGAGGAAGGGGGCGATGAGTTCCGGCGAGATGGTGGGTATACCTTCAGGCGGCAGCGGGCTGGATTCGACCTGCGGATTGAGCTTCACCGTGGGAATGCCCTGGCTGTCACTGCCCATGCTGAGGCGGGCACGGCCGTTGGAAATGTCGAGAAACAGCACTTGTCCTGGAAAAATCCAGTGCGGGTTGCGGATCTGCTGCAGATTCATGCCCCACAGCTTGGGCCAGTCCCAGGGCTTGCGCAGGTACATGCCGGAAATTGCCCACAAGGTGTCACCGCGTTTGACGGTGTAGCGCGAGGGCGCGTTGGCCGCCAGCTCGGAAACCGGCACGCCGGTCTGCGCGGTGAGTTCAGCCTGGGCGCGCTGCGCCGGAGCCACCGGATAGTTGGGCAGACCATGCAGCGCGGGCGCGGCGGCCGATGGATTGGCGGCGCAAGCCCAGGGCGCCGCAGCGGCCAGCGCCAGCGCGGCAGCCAGAGCGCGGTAGCTCATACGAGGTGAAAAGAGGTTGAAAGGGTGGTGGAAAGCCTGTCTCAGCATGGCGCAAAGTCCCCAGATCGAAACGGTGGCCACATCCGGCGCGGTGTGGTCTTTTGTGAATCTGCCCCCCGTGGAAATTTGCGATTCCAGGGCCCATATCTCAAAATTGTTGAGCACATTGTGCACGCAACACCTTGATGCGGCAATCAAATCACCGTTTGGTCGGCGTTTGGACGGGGCGGCAGTTGCAAGAATGTTGCGGGCGCGCCCGACCGACGGCGCGTGCAGAGTCGGCCACCCCCGTTTTTGCAATGGATAAAGCCTTTTCCATCGCAAATAACTAAAATGCGAGCCATGGAACAACTGACCATTCTTCAATATCCCGATCCGCGTCTTTACACCGTGGCCAAGCCGGTTGCGGCGGTCGATGAGCGGGTGCGCGCCCTGGTGGCGGCGATGTTCGAGACCATGTACGCCTCCAATGGCGTCGGCCTGGCCGCGACGCAGGTCGATGTGCACGAGCGCATCATCGTCATGGACACCTCGGAAGAGCGCAATCAACCGCTGGCGCTCATCAACCCGGAAATCGTGCGGCACAGCGCGGAAGATAAGGAATGGGAAGAGGGATGCCTGTCCGTCCCTGGCATCTACGACAAAGTAACGCGGCCGGCCACGGTGCGGGTGCGCGCGCTGGACGCGCAGGGCCAGCCCTTCGAGATGGACGCCGACGGGCTGACCGCGGTGTGCATTCAGCATGAAATGGATCATCTGATGGGCAAGGTTTTTGTCGATTACCTCTCGCCGCTCAAACGCAACCGGATCAAGACCAAAATGCTCAAACGGCAGAGGCAGGCCGCTTGAGCCAGGCCATGCCCGCCTCCCCTTCGGCGCGCCGTTTGCGCGTGGCGTTTGCCGGCACGCCGGAGTTCGCTGTGGGGGCGTTGCGCGCCATTCTGAGCGCGGGCTACGCCGTGCCTCTGGTGCTGACCCAGCCCGACCGCCCCGCGGGCCGCGGCATGAAACTGCAATCCAGCCCGGTCAAGCAAGTTGCTTCGGCGGCGCAAATCGAGGTCATTCAACCCCAAGGTCTGCGACTGGACGGGCGCTATGCCGAACAGGCCGCGCAGGCACACGCGGCGTTGCGCGGCGCCCAGGCGGACGTGCTGGTCGTGGCGGCCTACGGGCTGATTCTGCCGACGTCGGTGCTGACGCTGCCGCGATTGGGCTGCTTGAACATTCACGGCTCGCTGCTGCCGAGGTGGCGTGGAGCGGCCCCGATCCAGCGGGCGATCGAGGCAGGCGATGCGCAAACGGGCATCACCCTGATGCAGATGGACGCGGGGCTCGACACGGGGAACATGCTGCTGGAGCAGGCCCTGCCGATTGACTCCACTGACACCGCGTCCACCCTGCACGACAAACTCGCCGCCTTGGGCGCGGCCCTGGTGGTTCAGGGACTGGATGCGCTGGAACGCGGCGAGCTGCGCCCGCGTCCGCAGCCCGAAGCCGGGGTGACGTACGCCGCGAAAATCAGCAAGGACGAATCGCTGTTGCAGTGGGATTTGTCGGCAGAACTGCTCGCCCGGAGGGTGCGGGCGTTCACGCCCTGGCCGGGGACGCAATTCACCTTGCCGGACGGCGGTGTCGTCAAGGTGGGTGCGGCCGAGGCATTGACGGCGCCGCTGCATGTCGGCCCGCCCGGCTTGGTGCGGCAGATGACGGCCGAAGGGCTGGATGTGGTTTGCGGCAGCGGCGTGCTGCGCATCACACGATTGCAAAAACCCGGCGGCACAATGCAGAGCGTGGCGCAATGGCTGCAGGGCGGGGCCGACCTCACGGGCTTGACGCTAAGTTAAGCCCCTTTGCGGCCTTGAACTTTTGATTCGCTGCACAATCTAGCGCTGTTGTATCCAAACGTATCGGAGCGAAGCATGTTCAATATCCTGAAAACCGCCATCCTGATGGCTGCGATCACCGCGTTGTTCGTGGTCATCGGCTCCATGCTGGGCGGACAGAAAGGCATGATTCTGGCGCTGCTGTTCGCGTTGGGCATGAACTTCTTCAGCTACTGGTTCAGCGACAAGATGGTGCTGAAGATGTACAACGCGCAGGAGGTCGACGCCAGCAGCGCGCCCCAGTTCTACGCCATGGTGCAGGAGCTTGCGCAGCGCGCCGGGCTGCCCATGCCGCGGGTCTATCTCATCCAGGAAGACGCGCCCAACGCCTTCGCCACCGGCCGCAACCCGGAGCACGCGGCGGTGGCGGCCACCACGGGCATCCTGCGGGTACTCAGCGCGCGTGAGTTGCGCGGGGTGATGGCGCATGAACTGGCGCATGTGAAGCACCGCGACATTCTGATTTCCACCATTTCCGCCACGATGGCCGGGGCCATTTCGGCGCTGGCGAACTTCGCGATGTTCTTCGGTGGACGAGACTCCGAAGGTCGGCCGGTGAATCCCATCGCCAGCATTGCCGTGGCCATTCTGGCCCCGCTGGCTGCGAGCCTGATCCAGATGGCGATTTCCCGCGCTCGCGAGTTCGAGGCCGATCGTGGCGGCGCCGAAATCTCGGGCGATCCGGCCGCGCTGGCCTCTGCTTTGCAGAAAATCGAGGCTTACGCGCGCGGCGTGCCGTTCCAGGCCGCCGAGGAGCATCCGGCCACGGCGCAGATGATGATTCTCAACCCCCTGCACGGCGGCGGCATCGCCAAGTTGTTCAGCACCCACCCGGCCACCGAAGAGCGCGTGGCCCGGCTGATGCAGATGGCGCAGGCCGGCACGGCTCAGGCCTGGCAAGGCTGAGCTGCGGCGTAGGTTAAAACAAAGCCCGGCTGGCCCCATGAGGCCAGCCGTGTCGATGATGACCCCGGCGATGCTGTAGAGAATCGACCCGAGCAGCGCCGCGCCGAAGCTGCGCACATGAAAGCCGTCGATCACGCCGGACGCAGCATAGAACATGGCGGCGTTGAGCACAAAGAAAAACAGCCCGAGGGTCAGAACGGTGATCGGCAGGGTGAGAATGAACAGAATAGGCCGCACCAGCGCATTGAGCAGACCGATGAACAGCGCCGCCCACATCGCCGCGCCAAAACCCGAGACCTGCACGCCGCTGTAGAGGTAGGCCACAGCCAGCAGGGCGCAGGCGGAAAGCAGCCACTTGAGCAAGAGTTTGAGCATGGTGGGTCTCCCGGGGTTCAGCGGCCTGCGGCCAGACGCTTGGCTAGTTCGGCTGCCAGTCCGGTGTAGCTGGCCGGTGTCATGGCGAGCAAGCGTTGGCGGTCGTCTTCGGGCAGGTTCAGCCCTTTGATGAATTCCCGCATGGAGTCTGCCGTGATGGCCTTGCCGCGGGTCAGTTCCTTGAGCTGCTCGTAAGGACTGGGCAGGCCGTGGCGGCGCATGACGGTCTGTACCGGTTCGGCCAGCACTTCCCACGCGTTGTCGAGATCTTCATTGAGGCGTTGAGGATGAACCAGCAGCTTGTCGAGCCCGCGCAGCAACGAGTCCCAGGCCAGCACGCTGTGGCCCAGCGCCACGCCCATATTGCGCAGCACGGTGGAATCGGTGAGGTCGCGCTGGAAGCGCGAGATCGGCAGCTTGTCGCTCAGGTGTCGCAGCAGCGCGTTGGCGATGCCCAGATTGCCCTCGGCGTTTTCGAAGTCGATGGGGTTGACTTTGTGCGGCATGGTGGACGAACCGATTTCGCCCGCCTTGGTCTTCTGCTTGAAGTAGCCCCAGGAGATATAGCCCCAGATGTCGCGGCTGAGGTCGATCAACAGGGTGTTGGCGCGGGCGACTGCGTCGAACAGTTCGGCCATCGCGTCGTGCGGCTCGATCTGGATGGTGTAGGGGTTGAAACTCAGCCCCAGCGACTCGACCACGCGGCGCGCAAAGGCCTCCCAGTCCACCTCGGGGTAGGCCGCCAGATGCGCGTTGTAGTTGCCCACCGCGCCGTTCATCTTGGCAGTCAGCGCGACCGACTCGATGGCCGCCATGGCGCGCTGCAGGCGGTGGGCGACGTTGGCAAATTCCTTGCCCAGGGTGGTGGGGCTGGCCGTCTGGCCGTGGGTGCGCGACAGCATGGGCTGTTCGGCCAGCTCGGCGGTGAGATCGAGCAGTCGCCGCAGCACGCGTTGCAGCAGCGGCATGACGACTTCACGCCGCGCGCCTGCCAGCATCAGCCCATGCGCGGTGTTGTTGATGTCTTCCGAGGTGCAGGCAAAGTGGAAGAACTCGGCGTGTCGGTGCACATCGGCCATCCCGGCCGTTTGCGCCTTGAGCCAGTACTCCACCGCCTTGACGTCGTGGTTGGTGGTGCGTTCGATGGCTTTGATTTCAGCCGCCTGCGCGCTGCCGAAGCGGGCAACCAAGTCGCCCAGCGCGTCGCGAGCCGCTTGCGGTAGGGCAGGAAACTCTGCAAGGCCCAGATCGGACAGACCGATGAACCAGGCCACTTCGACCTGCACGCGGCTGCGCATCAGTCCGGCCTCGGACAGATGCGCGCGCAGGGCGTCGACCTTGGCGGCATAGCGCCCGTCCAAGGGCGAGAGCGCGTCCAGTGTGGACAGCGCGGCGGATTGCGGTGTGGGGTTCGTGCTCATGCGGGCATTGTAGGAATTGCGGGCTGCAGCGGGCGGCGCCTGCGGCAGGGCGGGATCGAGGTCGGTTGATATACTCAATCGCCCATTGATTGCAGTGCCAAAACATGAAACTCATCGGCTCCCTGACTAGTCCTTACGTGCGCAAGGTGCGCATCATGCTGGCCGAAAAAAAAATCGAGGCCAAGTGGGAAGAAGAGAACGTCTGGTCGGACGCGACCCAGATCGGTCGCTCCAACCCGCTGGGCAAGGTGCCGTGCCTGGTGCTCGACGACGGCGAAGCGATTTTCGACTCGCGGGTGATCGTCGAATATCTCGATACCCTGACCCCCGTGGGCAAACTCATTCCTGCTGGCGGGCGCGAGCGCGCCGAAGTCCGTACTTGGGAGGCTCTGGCCGATGGGGTGATGGACGCCGCGGCCACGGCCAGGCTGGAACAGACTTGGCCCGGCCGCACCGAGGCGCAGCGCAGC
Source organism: Thiomonas sp. SCN 64-16 (assembly GCF_001725585.1). Classification (NCBI taxonomy): domain Bacteria; kingdom Pseudomonadati; phylum Pseudomonadota; class Betaproteobacteria; order Burkholderiales; genus Thiomonas; species Thiomonas sp. SCN 64-16. Next base: position 8,798 of record NZ_MEGQ01000010.1, read on the forward strand.
CCGGCGTGGATTGCGCGGCAGATGGGCAAGGTCGATTCCGGCGTCAAGGCCATGTCGCACGGCCTGGGCGACAAGCCGTTTTGCAGCGGCAACCATCTCAGTCTGGCCGATATTGCCGTGGGGGCCGCTCTAGGCTACGTGGTGTTTCGCTTTCCTGAACTCGGCTGGCAGCAGCAGTACCCCAACCTCGCCAAGCTCTACGACAAGTTGATGCAACGTCCGTCGTTTCGCGATACGGCCCCGCCGCAGGGCTGACGCGGCGCGCGCCTATGACGGCTGCGCCGCCTGCAGCAGCCAGCGCAGTGCAAACTCTGCAGCCTGCAGACGCACGCTGTCCCGGTCGCCCTTGAACAGGGCGTGACGGGTTTCGCTTTGCACTGCGTCACCTTCTTTCCAGGCCAGCCCAAACCACACCGTGCCCACCGGTTTTTCTGCCGTGCCACCGCCTGGCCCGGCGATGCCGGTGATCGCCACGGCGATCTCCACCCCCGCGCGTTGCCGCGCGCCCAGCGCCATCGCGCTGGCGACCTCCGGGCTCACCGCACCGACTTGCGCAAACAGTTCGGGGTTCACGCCGAGCAGATCGGATTTGGCGGTATTGCTGTAGGTGACAAAACCCCGGTCGAACCAGTCGCTCGACCCGGCCACGCTGGTGACGGCCGCCGAGACCAGCCCGCCGGTGCAGGATTCGGCCGTGGCCAGCCGCCAGCCGCGCGCGCGACAGGCCGCGCCGACATCGGCTGCAAGGCGGCAAAGTGCGTCGAAGTCGGGCCGGGTCATGGACTCAAACCAGGGCGTAAAGCCGGATGCCCAGCGCCATGACCAGCAGCGTGAAAGCGGCGGCGATCAGGTCGTCGAGCATGATGCCCAAGCCGCCTTTCACATTTCGGTCGGCCCAGCCTACGGCCAGCCATTTACCGGCGTCGAAAGCGCGAAACAATAGAAAAGCGGCCAGTTGCTCAGCCCAGCCCGCCGGGGTGACGAGCAGCAGAATCAGCCAGAAGGCGATGATCTCGTCCCACACCACGGGCGAGGCGTCTTCCAGGCCCAGCGCACGCGAGGTATGGCCGCAGGCCCAGATGCCGACGACGGCGCCCACGCCGATGACCACAGCCCAGCTCAGCGGGCTCAGCCAGAGCGAAAGCAGTTCGTAGCTGGCCCAAGCGAACAGCGTGCCCGCAGTGCCCGGTGCGATGGGCGACAGGCCGCTGCCGAAACCCAGTGCGAGCACATGCAGGGGGTTGCGCCACATGAAGCGCCAGGAAGCGCCTTGTGCGGCGGCGGGAATGGGGGTGGTCATATCTGAGGAGTGCAAGCGTGCGTCAAGGCGTGCGGAAATGGTCGAAGCCCGCGTAGACATTGTCCAACACCTGTCCGCTCGCGTCGATCAGGCGCAGGCCCGGCTCGGCGTCGATGCGGCCGATGCGGGTGACGGCTGTGGCGGCTTGCGCCGCGGCGGCGGCAACGGCATTGCGCGCTGCGGGTGGAGCGGTGAACAGGAGTTCGTAATCGTCGCCGCCTGCGCGTTGGCACAGGCGGCGGCGCTGCAGGGGTTGGGCGGCAAGCGCTGCGCTGGCCGGGCAGGCGTCGGCATCGACGGTGGCGCCCACCCTGCTTGCGCGCAGGAGGTGGCCGAGGTCGGCAAGCAGGCCATCGGAAATATCGAGCGCGGCCTGCGCCACGCCCCGCAGCGCCAGACCGAGGGCAACGCGGGGTTCGGGGCGATCCATGCGCGCAAAAGTCGCGGCTTGCGTCTGCGCATCCAGCGTCCATTCGCCCAGGCGATGGCCCAGCGCCAGCCGGGCGTCGCCCACGGTGCCCGAGACCCAAAGATCGTCGCCTGGCCGCGCGCCACTGCGCAGCAGCGCCTGGCCGCGGGGCACGAGTCCGAGCACGGTGATGCAGAGGTTGCGGGGGCCGCGGGTGGTGTCGCCGCCGACCAGCTCGATGTCGTGGGCTTCGGCCAAGGCGAATAGGCCGCGCGCAAAGCCTTCGAGCCAGCGTGGATCGGCCTTGGGCAAGGCCAGCGCCAGGGTGAAGGCGTGCGGCCTTGCGCCCACGGCGGCCAGATCGGACAGGTTGACCGCCAGCGCCTTGTGTCCCAAAGCGGCTGGATCGGCCCCGGGTAGGAAATGCCGACCTTCCACCAGCATGTCGCTGGAAATGGCGATTTGTTCATTTGCGGCGGGCGCGGCGAGCAAGGCGCAATCGTCGCCCACACCTAGAACGGCGCGGCGCACGGGCCGGGTGAAGTAGCGGGCGATGAGATCGAACTCGCCGAGCGGTGCAGTCATGGAAAGGCTATGCGATCAGAGGTGGTATGCACGCCATGTTCGCATATCGGTGCGCGGGCAGGCTCCTACAATGCCTGCTTCCCGTGCGGCGACAAGATGCGAAACGTTCACGACGGCCGCGTGAGGAGGAGACTTCATGTCCAGCCCAGAAGACACCAAGGCCAAGCTGCGCCAAGCCGCGCTCGAATATCACGAATTTCCCCGCCCCGGCAAACTCGCCGTCGTCGCCACCAAGCAGTTGTCCAATCAGCGCGATCTGGCGCTGGCCTATTCGCCGGGTGTGGCGTCGGCCTGCGAAGAAATCCAGTCCAAGCCCGATGATGCGTTTCGCTACACCGGGCGTGGCAACTTGGTTGCGGTGATCACCAACGGCACCGCGGTGCTGGGGCTGGGCGACATCGGCCCGCTGGCAGCCAAGCCGGTGATGGAAGGCAAGGCGGTGCTGTTCAAGAAGTTCGCGGGCATCGATGTGTTCGACATCGAGGTGAACGAAAAAGACCCGGCTAAGCTGGTCGAAATCATCGCCGCGCTGGAGCCTACCTTCGGCGGCATCAACCTCGAAGACATCAAGGCCCCGGAGTGTTTCGAGGTCGAGCGCAAGCTGCGCACGCGCATGAACATTCCGGTGTTCCACGACGACCAGCACGGCACGGCCATCATCGTCGGCGCGGCCATTCTCAATGGCCTGAAGGTGGTGGGCAAGGACATCGCCCAGGTCAAGCTGGTGTGCTCCGGCGCGGGCGCTGCGGCGCTGGCCTGCCTGAGCCTGCTGGTCGATCTGGGGCTGCCGCGCAAAAACATCTGGGTCAGCGATCTGGCCGGCGTGGTGTACGCGGGCCGCACCGAGCTGATGGACGAGGACAAACGCCGCTTCGCGCAGGACACCCCGGCGCGCACCCTGGCCGAGATCATCGACGGTGCGGACGTGTTTCTCGGCCTGTCCGCAGGCGGCGTGCTCAAGCCCGAATACACCCTGCGGATGGCGGACAGGCCCATCATCCTGGCGCTGGCCAACCCCACGCCCGAAATCCTGCCGGAAGAGGCGCGCGCGGCGCGGCCTGATGCCATCATCGCCACGGGCCGGTCGGACTATCCGAACCAGGTCAACAACGTGCTGTGCTTCCCCTACATTTTCCGCGGTGCGCTCGACAGTGGCGCCACCACCATCACCGCCGAGATGGAAGTGGCCGCGGTGCGTGCCATCGCCGAGCTGGCGCAGGCTGAACAGAGCGACGTGGTGGCGGCCACTTATGTGGGTGAGCCGCTGCGTTTTGGCCCCGACTACCTGATTCCCAAACCCTTCGATCCGCGCCTGATGATCAAGATCGCCCCGGCAGTGGCCGAGGCGGCGGCGAAGAGTGGCGTGGCGCGCCGCCCCATCGCCGATCTGGACGCCTATCGCGACAGCCTGCAGCAGTTCGTCTATCAGTCCGGCGCGCTGATGCGCCCGATGTTCAGCATCGCCAAGAAGGCGGCGAAAAAGCGCATCGTCTATGCCGAGGGCGAGGACGAGCGCGTGCTGCGCGCCGTGCGCGTGGTGGTCGATGAGCACCTGGCCCGGCCCATTCTGGTGGGGCGTCCGGCGGTCATTGCCCAGCGCATCGAGCGTTTCGGTCTGCGGCTGGAACAAGAGCGCGATTACGACGTGGTCAACACCGACCACGACGAGCGCTACCGCGATTTCTGGCAGAGCTACCACCAACTTGCGGGCCGCAAGGGCGTGACCCCGGCGATGGCCAAGATCGAAATGCGTCGGCGCCTGACCCTCATCAGCTCCATGATGCTGCACAAGGGCGAGGCCGACGGCATGCTCTGCGGCACCTGGGGCAATACCCACATCCACCTGCACTACATCGACCAGGTCATCGGTCGTCGTCCCGGCGCCAAGGTGTATGCGGCGATGAACGTGCTGGTGCTGCCCGGTCGGCAGGTGGCGCTGGTCGATACCCATGTCAACATCGACCCCAGCGCCGATGAAATTGCCGAAATCACCTGCATGGCGGCGCAGGAATTGCGCCGCTTCGGTATCGTTCCCAAGGTGGCCTTGCTGTCGCATTCCAATTTTGGCTCCTCTCCTGCGCCCAGCGCGCTGAAAATGCGCGAGGCGCTTGCCCTGCTGCGCGAGCGCGAACCCGATCTGGAAGTCGATGGCGAAATGCAGGGCGACACTGCGGTCGACCCGGTCTTGCGCGCCAGCCTGATGGTCGATTCCGCCCTCAGTGGCGAAGCCAATCTGCTGGTGTTCCCCAATCTGGACGCGGCCAATATCTCCTACAACCTGCTCAAGGCCACCGCAGGCAACAACATCGCCATCGGACCCGTTTTGCTGGGGGCGGCCAAGCCGGTGCACATCCTCACCGCGTCCAGCACCGTGCGTCGCATCGTCAACATGACGGCGCTCACCGTCGCCGAGGCCAATCTTTGAGCGCCCCCAGGGCCGGGCACTCCCCACCCCAACCCTCCCCACAAGTGGGGAGGGAGTGATCTCGCCTCCCCCGCACCTCTTTGACCGTAAAACCTGCCTAAAAATTGGGCGAATCCTTGTGTTTCCGTGGCGATTTCGCTACGATTGCGCCTTAGCTGGTGTGCAGGGCCGAAGAATTTCATTATGGCCCAATACGCGAAACCGAACAGCATCAGCCAGTAATTTTCACGCAATTGCGTCCAATTTTCTCTAACGGTGCGGCTTTTGCCGCCGCAGCATGAATCGCCGGTGCATTCGTTCTACGCTGCAATCCCTGTTTTTTGCGGGGCTGCTGATTGCCACTTTGTCGCTTATGGCATCAGGCGGAACCAGCGTGTGGCCTGCAGCCCAGGCGCGCGAAACGTCGCAATCGTCGCAAACCTCGGCACTGCAGGACATTCCAGTCATTTCCGTGGCCGACCTGCCGGTGAAGGCGCGAGACATGTTGAGGCGCATTGAACAAGGCGGCCCGTTCGAGGGATACAAGGACGGCGTCATTTTTGGAAACTATGAGCGGCTTTTGCCCTCAAAACGTCGTGGTTATTACCGCGAATACACCGTCCCGACTCCAGGCGCCCGCAACCGAGGGGCGCGCCGCATTGTGTGCGGAGGGGCCAAGCACCATCCCGATGTTTGTTACTACACCCATGATCACTATGCCAGTTTCCGACGCATCGCCCAATGATGCCGATCCCGCCGTGCTGCTCAAATCGGTACGGCCGAATATCGTGCAGTCGATCCGGGCTTACCGTGTTGCGCAGTTGCAAGACGCAGCCGAGACGACCGGCCAGCATTTTCTCTATGCCAACCTCGCCGAGGCGACCACCAAACAGGAAGTGCTGGAGACGATTGCGCGCTCTTTCCTGTTTCCCAAGCATTTCGGCAAAAACCTCGATGCCCTGCACGATTGCCTGACCGACGTGGTGCACGGCGGCGGGCCGCAGCCCGGTTTCGTGGTCGTGCTCGAACAGCTACCGGCCACGCAGCGATTCGACAAGGAAGCGCGCGAAACGCTGCTCGACGTGTTCCGCGACGCGGCCGACTTCTGGGCGGAGCGTGGCATAGCCTTCAGGGTCTTCTATTCTTTTCTGTAACCCGCACTCCTGGCCGGGAGGAGATGCGGGGCGAAGCGGTACCGGAACCCAGAGTCAAGGCCGTCAAGGTCTGCACGCCGTGGGAAGGGGCTTGGGCGCAGCTTGTGGTTTGAGCCCTGCCTGATCTTTTCCTGCGGTGCTGGAGGTGGCGCAAGACACGTTTTGTCTTGCGCCATTTTTTATGGCGACGATGGAAGCGACTGAGCCAGCGCGATGTATTCGGCCGTGCTCACTTCCTCGGCGCGGCGCTGCAGATCGAAGTCGCCGGCATAGCCTTGGGTGTCGAGCCAGGGGCCCAGGCTGTGTCGCATCAATTTGCGGCGCTGGGAGAACGCGGCGGTCACCAGGGCGGAAAGCAGTTTGCGGTCGAGCCGCGGCAATTCTTGCACAGGCAGCGGGGTCATGCGAACCACCGCGGAATCGACCTTGGGCGGCGGATCGAAGGCTTCGGGCGGCACGTCGAGCAGATTGACCATGCGATAGCGCCACTGCAGCATGACCGAGAGTCGGCCGAAATCGCGACCACCCGGGGCGGCCACCATGCGGTCGATCACCTCTTTTTGCAGCATGAAGTGCTGATCGCGAACCTGCTCGGCCACATCCATGAGATGAAACAGCAGCGGCGTGGAAATGTTGTACGGCAGATTGCCAACCAGGCGCAGATCGGTGCCTAGGCTGGCGAAGTTGAAGTCGAGCGCGTCGGCCTCGATCAGTTCCACCTTGTCGGGCGCTTGCTTGCGCCAGCGCGCGGCGAGGTCGCGGTCGATTTCGACGGCGGCCAGGCGGGGAATGCGCTGCAAGAGCGCGAGCGTCAAGGCGCCCAGACCGGGGCCGATTTCCACCAAGCGCTCGCCAGCCTGCGGGTTGATGCAGTCGACGATGCCCTGGATGATCTGTTGGTCGATGAGGAAATGCTGGCCGAAGCGCTTGCGCGCCACATGCGTGGTCTGCGCCGCCCCGCGCGGCCGGGCGGGCGGGTGCTTCATGCTGCCGACCCGCCCCCCGTGGGGGTCAAGGAAACTTGGGGCGGCCCGGCGTTTTCTTGAGAGCCCAGGCCAACGCGCCGATCAGTCATTTTCCGGAATGTGCACATAGGTGCGGGCGCGCACGTCGCGCACCAGCTCATCAAAGTCTTCTGCGGCCTTTTGGCGTTGCAGCACTTCGCGCGCCAGCGCTCGCTTTTGCGACGCTTCGAGCGGTCGCACCGCGCGGTCAACCAGTTGCAGCAGCACGACCTTGTTGCCCATGACGATGGGCGCAGACACGTCGCCCGGATTAAGGCGCTGCAACGCGGCGTCGAGCACGGGGTCGAGCTGCCCGGGCAAGACCCAGCCCAGCGCGCCGCCCTTGGCCGCCGTCGCGGGGTCTTGCGAAAGTTCGCGGGCCTTTTCGCTGAACTGCACCTTGCCGTTTTGCACCGCCTGCGCGATGGAGTCCAGCTCGGCCTTGGCGCGAATGCGCTGCGCATCGGTGCCGGCGCTCAGCACGATTTCGCGCACCTCGCTTTGCATGGCCGTGGTGGGCGCGGCCGTCTCGCCGCTGACCTGCAGCAGCTTCAGGATGTGAAACCCGGCCGCGCTGCGGATGACGGGGCTGATCTGCCCGGGCTGCAGGTTGCGCACGGTGTCGACGAATAGCGTGGGCAGACGGTTGGCCGGGCGCATGCCCAGATCGCCGCCGCGTTTGGCGCCTTCGCCCTGAGAGTCTTGGGTGGCGAGCTGGGCGAAGTCGGCGCCCGCTTTCAGCTTGGCGTCGATGGCGTCGATTTTCTGCTTGACGGCGGCGACTTGCGCCTCGGTGGCGTTTTGCGCCACCGGCAAAAAGATCTGCGCGATGTCATAGGCGGCCTGCGGGCTGGCGGCGGCAGCGTCTTGTTTGGATAGGAACTCGTCGATTTCACTTTCGGAAACCGTCGGGAGTTGCGCCATGCTGCGCTCGCGCAATCGGCTGATGAGAATTTCGCGCTTGAGCTGATCGCGGTAAGTGGTCCAGCCCATGCCCTCTTTCTCGATGGCGCTGCGCAGTTCGGGCACGGTCAGCTTGTTGTTGCTCGCCACCTGGGCGATGGCGCGGTCGAGCGTGTCCTGGTTGACGCCCATGCCGATTTGCTCGGCATATTGCGCCAGCGCCACTTCGTCGATCATCTGGTTGAGCACCTGGCTGCGCAACTGCGCTGCAGACGGCAGTGTGGCGCCAGCGGCCTGCGCCTGCTGGCGCGTGGCTTCGACTCGCAGTTGCAGGTCGTAATCGGTGATCACCTGGTTGCCCACGATGGCAGCAATGCCATCGCTGGTGCGCGCACTGCTGAAGGTGGAGGGCAGCGCGGGCGGCGCTGCCATCGGTGGGACGGTGGCCGCAGCCGGTGCTGGCACCGACAGACCGCCCGCAGCGCCGGGAGGCAGCCGCAAACCCTGCGCCTGCGCACAGACGGCCAGAGAGGCCAGCATCATTGCCAGCAGGGCGCGTGGCGGAAGAGTCTTATTCATAGTTGGCAAAACGGCTCGGGGGCACGTTGGATTGCTTGAGGATCTGATAGCCGGGGATATTCTGCTTGAGCGCCGACAGCGGATTGTTGCCCAGCCGGGAAAAGCCGACGAGTTCGAGCTGGAAAAGGATGCGGGTATAAGCCGTGGCCTGGGTGAGCGAGTTGCGTTGCAGCACGATGCGGCCGATCCAGCAGCCGCCGTCGTATTCGAACCCCAGCAGGCCGTCGTTGAAGCGCTTGTCGAGAATGCTGTAGTTGGCCTGTCCCACCGAATACCAGCGCGGGCTGAGCTGCCATTGCCACGCCGTGTTGATGTAGCGCAGCGGAATCTGGCCCGATGCGGCGCTTTGGTACAGGTAGCTGGTGCTGATGGTTTTATACGGCCCGGGTGACCAGCGCGCGCCCGCGGAGATCTGCTGGCTTTGCTTGAGCCGCATGTTGTATTGCAGTGCGGCCTCCGCACTCCAGTGTGTGCTGAGGTTGGCGCTGGCCAGCGCGAAGGTGTCGTTCAGCCCGGCAGGAATGGTATTGCCGCTGAGCACGACACGCTGCGGCGCGAACAACACCCGTTGCGCCAGGGTGAGTCGCCCGAGTTCGACGCCGGTCTGCGGGTCGAGAAGACGCGAGGTGACGCCGCCGGTGAGGTTGTTGGCGTCGGCGATGCGATCAACGCCAGAAAACACGTTGTCGGTGTAGATGGTCGACAGGTTCAGGTCGAGGTCGGCGCTGTCGAAGTTCGGCAGGTTCTGCTGGTTGCGATAAGGCGTATAGACGTAGTAGAGCCTCGGCTCCAGGGTCTGCGTGAGCGCGTGTCCGAACAGCGAGGTGGGGCGCTCGAATACCAGGCCGCTGTCGAGGCTGAAGGTCGGCACCGAGCGGTCGGCGGTGGTGGCGCCTCCGGTCATGGCGGTGTCGGTGACGTAGCGGGTGAAGTTGAACGACAGCTTGGGCGTGATAAAGCCGCCGGGACGCACCACCGGATAGCTGATCTGCGGGTTGAGGTAGAACCGGTCGCCCGAAATCGCGGTGGGGTTGGTAAAGCGGGTCAGCGCCGAGTCGAACTGCCAGCTCAGGCCGCTGTAGTTCGCGCTTTGCAGATGGGTGTAGAGCTGGGGCTGCTGGTTGTAGGGCACGCCGATCGGAGCCGCGGTGTTTTGCAGCGTCTGCCAGCGGTTGACGCTGAGCTGCAGATAGCCCAGCGGCAGACCGTAGGTGAGGCTGCCTTGTTGCGGCAGGGTGCGATTGGAGCCGATGACCGGGTTGACGCCGCCGAAGTCTTGCCACCAGTTGTCGTCGGACACCTGCTGGTAGTTCACCGCGTAGCTCAGGCCGTGGCCGAGGCCGCCGTTCTGCTGCACATAACCGGCCCAGCGACTGTTGCCGCTGTCGCTGCTGTCGGAAGGCAGCAGGTCGAACTGGCTGCGGCCCGAAAACGTCGGCTCCAGCCAGCGCGTGGCCAAGCTGCCCATGAAGCCGCGACGCAGAATGACCCGCGGCGTGAGCGTGGCGTCGTAATTGGGCGCGATGTTCCAGTAGTAGGGCACGGCGAGGTCGACGCCATTGCGGCTGTCCACGCCCAGCGTGGGCGGCAGCCAGCCCGACTTGCGCGCATCGCTCAGTGGAAAGCTGGCGTAGGGCAGCGGCAGGATGGTGGCGCCCTTGAACACCACGCGGGCGTCGCGCGCCACGCCGGTGTTGTCGGCCAGGTTCAGGTCGAGATGCGTGGCCTGCACGAACCAGTCCACCGGGCTGGCGGTGCAGGTGGTGTAGGTGGCGTTGTCGGCTTTGAGGTGGTCGCGACCGAGAAAGTCGATGTTGTCGGCGTGGCCGTGCCCCTGGGTGACGCGAAAGTAATAGTCGGCGTCGGGCATCTGGCCGCGATAGGTGTCGAGCTGCATGCGCAGCGCCGGGCCGGTGAACAAATTGCCGTCGCGCAGCACCCGCACGTTGCCGTTGGCCACGGCCTCGTTCTCGACAAAGTAGTAGCGCAGGCGGTCGGTCTTGATCACGATGCTGTGCTTGCGCAGTTGCACGTCGCCGGTGGCGTGGACATAGATATTGTTCTGTCCGGTAATTTTGTCAGCGATGACGAACAGCGGCTCGAAGGCCTCGGCCTGCGCAGGCAGGCGCTGCAGCAAATCCAGGCTGGGCGTGAGCTGCAGCGGGGCGGAGGCAGGTGTTGCCTCCTGCGCCTGCGCCGTGACATCCCAGCCCAGTGCGAGCGCCAGCATCAGCAGAGTGAGGCGCGGAAGGCGGCGGGACGGCGGGGGAAAAGGCACGGGGATCAGGTGGGAGGCGGGCTTATATCGGCGAACCGCGGCGGATCGCCCGGCCAGTCGATCGATTCGGGCCGCGCAACGGTGCCTAAAATGCCAGCGGATTATAGGGAGTGCCCCCAGACCTGCCGCGTTCGCGTCAGCCCCCGAGGGGAATGAGAAAACTTGGGGCGCCCCTGCGTTTTCTCATGAGGCCATTCTCCCTGTCTTGTCTGTCCCATTCCATGCCCGCCACCGACCCCGACACCCGCGCCCAGGCCCTGCAACATTGGTTGCAGGACATCGCCCCGGCGCACCAGTTAGAGCTTGAGAGTCTGCAGCCCGCTTCCAGCGACGCCAGCTTCCGCCGCTACTTCCGTGTTCAGGCGGCGGGCGGTTCGCGGATCGTGATGGACGCACCGCCGCCGATGGAAAACGTGCGGCCCTTCGTGCGCATCGCCCAACTGCTGGCCGAAGGCGGCGTGCAGGCGCCGCAGGTGCTGGAGCAAGACGTGGCGCAGGGTTTTTTGTTGCTCACCGATCTGGGGCAGACCACCTATCTGCAGGCTATCAATGCCCAGCCTGATCGCGCCGACGGCCTGATGCGCGACGCGCTCGGCGCGCTGGTCTCGCTGCAGCGCATCGACGGCGCGGGCGTCGTGCCGGTTTACGACGCCGCCCTGCTGCAGCGCGAGCTCGATCTGTTCCCGCAGTGGTTCGTGCAGCGTCACCACGGCCATGCGCTCAGCGACGCGCAACGCGCTGCGCTGCAGGGCCTATTCGCCGCACTGATCGCCAACAACCTGGCGCAACCGCAGGTGTTGGTGCACCGGGACTGGCACAGCCGCAATCTGATGGTCACGCCCGAGCGCAACCCCGGCGTGCTCGACTTTCAGGATGCAGTGATCGGCCCCATCACCTACGACCTGGTCTCGCTGCTGCGCGACGCCTATATCGCCTGGCCCGAAGAGCAGCAGCTCGACTGGGCCATCCGTTACTGGGAGCGCGCTCGCAAAGCGGGGCTGCCGGTGGCGGCCGACGCCGCCGACTTCTACCGCGACCTCGACTGGATGGGCCTGCAGCGCGCGCTCAAGGTACTGGGCATCTTCGCCCGGCTGTATCACCGCGACGGCAAGGCGCAGTATCTCGGCGACCTGCCGGTAGTGCTGAAACACACCCGGCTGGTGGCGGCGCGCTACGGCGCCTTCAAGCCGCTGCTGCAGTTGCTCGACCAGATCGAGCGGCGCAGCCCACTGGTGGGCTACACCTTCTGAACGTGAACAGTCTGCCCAAGCGCGCCATGATTCTTGCTGCCGGACGCGGGCAGCGCATGCGGCCCCTCACCGACGCTTATCCCAAGCCCCTGCTGGCTGTGGGGGGCAAGCCGCTGATCGTCTGGCAGATCGAACGATTGGCCGCGGGCGGCTGGCGCGACCTCGTCATCAACACCGGCTGGCTGGGGGCGCAGATTCCCGCTGCGCTGGGCGACGGCAGCGCCTGGGGCGTGCGCCTGCGCTACTCGCCCGAGCCCGCGCAGGCTTATGAGACCGGCGGCGGCATCGCCACCGCCCTGCCCCTGCTCGGCGCCGCGCCCTTCCTCGTGGTCAGCGCCGACATCTACACCCCATTCGATTACGCGAGTCTGCACGCGGCGGCCGAAACCCTCGCAGCCGATCCGCAGCGCACCGCGGCGCATCTCGTTCTCACCCCCAACCCCGAGCACAACCGCAGCGGCGACATGGCGCTGGACGCGCAGGGCCGCATCCGGCGCGAGGGCGCGCGGCTGAACTACGGCAATATCGGCGTGTTTCATCCCGCGCTGTTCGCGGGGCAGCCCCGGGCGCAGTCCTGGAAGCTGTTTCCCTGGCTCTATGGCGCAGCCGATGCCGGGCGGGTGAGCGGCGAAGTGTTCAGCGGCCCCTGGCACAACGTCGGCACGCCCGAACAATTGGCCGCGCTGGATGCGCAATTGCGCGGCGCAGGCTAGGCTTGCATCCATTGCCTTTTTCGAACACGCTCATGCCCGATTCCAATCTGCTCGTCCGCTGCGCCACCCGCCGCGCTGAAGTGGTGCGCCAGCTCGCCGCCGCTGGCGGCGGCGTGGCCCTGCTGCCCACCGCACCCGAGGCGATGCGCAACCGCGACGCCGACTATCCCTACCGGCACGACAGCTATTTCTACTACCTCACCGGCTTCACCGAACCGCACAGCCTGCTGGCGCTGCAGGTGACCGCTTCGGGCAGCAGCCGCAGCGTGCTGTTCTGCCGCGACAAAGACGTGGAGCGCGAAATCTGGGACGGCTTCCGTTGGGGCCCGGAAGCCGCGCGCGAGGCCTTCGGCTTCGACGCGGCCCTGTCCATCAACAGCCTTGAGACCGAGCTGCCCAAGCTGCTCGCCGACCAGCCCGCGGTGTGGTGGCCCTTCGCCGTGCACGCGGGGCTGGAGACCCAGGTGGAACGCTGGCTGGCGGCCGTGCGCGCCCAGGCCCGTGCCGGGGTGACCGCGCCGCGCACCCAGCACGATCTGTGCGCCATCCTCGACGACATGCGGCTGTTCAAAGATCCGTATGAACTGGACGTGATCCGCCGCGCCTCAACCATCTCCGCGCAAGGTCACATTCGCGCCATGCAGGCCAGCCGTCGCGGCCTGCTGCAACCGCCGTCGCAAGGGCTGCGCGAATATCACCTCGAAGCCGAACTGCTCCACACCTTTCGTCAGGGCGGATCGCAAGCCCCGGCCTATGGCTCCATCGTCGCCGCGGGCGCCAATGCCTGCGTGCTGCACTACCGCGCCAGCGACGCTCCGGTGCGCGCGGGCGACCTGGTGCTGATCGACGCCGCCTGCGAGCTCGACGGCTACGCCAGCGACATCACCCGCACCTTCCCCGCCGACGGCCGCTTCACCGGCCCGCAGCGCGCGCTGTACGACGTGGTGCTCGCCGCGCAATCGGCCGCGATTGAGGCCAGCGTCGAAGGCGCCCGCTTCACCGACCCGCACGACGCCGCCTTGCGCATTCTGGCGCAGGGTCTGCTCGATCATGGCCTGATTGCGCGCAACGCCGCGCCCGATGTGGACGCCGTCATCGCCACCGGCGCTTACAAGCGCTTCTACATGCACCGCACCAGCCACTGGATGGGCATGGACGTGCACGACTGCGGCGACTACGCCGAGCCGGGGCAAGCGATCGAAATCCAGCCCGACGGCAGCCGCAAACGCCCCGCGCGCATCCTGCGCGAAGCCATGGTGCTCACCATCGAGCCGGGTCTATACGTGCGCGCGGCCGACGACCTGCCCGCCGAATTCCACGGCATCGGCATCCGCATCGAAGACGATATCGCCGTGCGCGCTGACGGCCAGCCCTGCGAGGTGCTCACCGCCGCCGCCCCTAAAACCGTGGCCGACATCGAGGCCGTGATGCGGGGTTGAGCGCCCGGGCAAGCGGCCTGTGATGCGTTCGAGAGGTCTCGGCGGCGCTGCAGCAGAATCCACATGGCCATCTTGGCCACGCGCAACCGCTCGCGGCGCATCGACAACAAATCCAGGGCGTGAACGGCGGGTTTCGCCTCGCGGATTATTGAGCTATCCGCAGCGCTTGGGCATCACCCAAATCACACCACCCGATGCCCCAGCGCGGGCAGGCTTTCGCGGTGTCTGGCGATGCGGTCGTGATCCAGGGTGGCGGTGACCACGGCCTCGCCTTCAGCCTGCATCGCCAGCACGTCGCCCCAAGGGTCGATGACCATGCTGTGGCCCCAGGTGCGGCGGCCGTTTTCATGCGCGCCGCCCTGCGCGCTGCCCACGACGTAAGCGAGGTTTTCGATGGCGCGGGCGCGCAGCAGCACTTCCCAATGCTTTTCGCCGGTGGTGTGGGTGAATGCGGCGGGCAGCAGGTAGGCATCGCACGCGGACGGCTGCGACAGCGCCCGAAACAGCTCGGGAAAGCGCAGGTCGTAGCAGATGGTCAGACCCATGCGCCAGCCTTCGCAGTCGAACGCCACGGGTTGGGCGCCGGGGGTGATGCTGTCGGCTTCGGCGTAGCGCTCAGTGCCGCGCTGGAAGGCGAACAGGTGCATTTTGTCGTAGCGCGCGGCCAGTTCGCCCGCGGGGTTGAACACCAGGGTGGAGTTGAGTACGCGGTTGGGGTCGGGGCTTTCCAGCGGCAGGGTGCCGCCGACGACCCACAGGCCGAGGCGGCGGGCGGTGCTGGCAAGAAAGTCTTGAATCGGGCCGCTGCCGGGTTTTTCGCGCACGCGCACTTTGTCGGCGTCGGTCTGGCCCATGAGGCAGAAATATTCGGGCAGCACGGCCAGCCGCGCGCCTTGGGCCGCGGCCTGTTCGAGCAGGCTTTGGGCGCGTTGCAGATTGGCGGCAACGGAGGTGCCGGAAACCATTTGAAGGGCGGCGATTTTCATGGCGGCATGCAGTGAATCGGTGGATGGCCCCAGCTTACGTCAGGGCGTGGCGGGCGTGGCGTCTGCGGGTTTGGGGGCGTTCAGCGAGGCTTCGGTGACGATGGGGGTGAGCCAGGTGCCGGTGATGTCGTACACATGGGTGAAGGCGCGCGCCAGGGGTTCGCGGGCGATGTATTGCGCCAGGAAAGTGCCCAGACCGATGACGGGGTTGATCAGGGCATAGGCCAGCGAGGCCGCGCCAGCGTTGATGTTGGGCACGACGACCACGCGTAGATTCTGCGTTTCGGCGGCCAGGTTGGTGCTGCCTTCGATGCGCACCGAAGCGGCCACACCGCTCATGCGGAAGTCGCGGGTGGTGGCGATGCCGCTGGCCACGTTCACGTCGGCGTCGACCTTGTCGAAGGCGAAGCCGGACGAGAACAGGTCGCGGAAATCGAGGGTGAAGCGGCGCGGCAGGCTTTGCAGGCTGAGCACGCCCAGCAGCTTGGCGATGCCGGGGTCGGCCTTGAGAAATTGGCCCTGCCCGAGCTGCAGATTGAACTGCCCGTCCAGGCTGGGAAAGTCCAGACTCAGCGGCGAGCCCAGCCAGGCCAGGTTACCGCTGATGTCGCCCTTGCCGCCTTTGAGCAGGCCCGGTTTGCCCAGGGTGGCGAGCAGGCTGCCGGCGTCAAGGATGTCGAGCTTGAACTGCATGGTCGTGCGCCGCGCGGGCGAGGCGGAATCGGCGCTGCCGGGCACAGTGAGTTGCGAGCCCACGGTGGCCCAGGCGCCGCTGCCGGTGAGCACGCCGCCGGGCGCGGAGAGCTGGAAGTGGGTGAGCTGCCACACCTTGCTGTCATCGACCCGGCCGCGGTTGACGGCCTGTACTTCGAGACGGGTGAAGTGATGGCCGTGCAGATCGACGTTGTCGGCCACGATGTCCAGCGCGGGAATGCTCTTGGGTTGTTCGTCGAGCAGGTTTTCCACGTCGGAGTCGCTCGACTTGGGGAGTTCCAGCCGCGCCAGCCGGGCGCTCAGGGTGCCGGGGTTGTTGCCGCTGCCGATCTGCCAGCCGATATAGCCCGACATCTGGCGCGAATTCACATTGGCCTGCAGCAGATCGCCGCTGCGGTTGCCGCCGACCACGACCTGATTGATCACGCGGTGCATCAGCGTGAGGCGGCCGATGTCCAGCGCCGCGGTGGTGGGCAGCAGCCCGATCAGCCCGCGGTCACTGTTGCCGCGAAACACCACGGGCGTCTGCGCCGAGGTGTCGGGCAGCAGGGGTTTGATTGCGGCTTCCCAGGCATCGAGATCGAGCAGCGGCAGTTGCACATTGGCCTGCACGCCGGAGCTGGGTTGCGGCAACGCGGCCTGCGGGCCGATGGCCAGTGCGCCGCTGAGCACGCGAAAATCTTCTGCCGACGCGCTGGAGCCCGCTGCCGCGGGCAGCGGATCTTCCAGCGCGTAGCGGGCGCGGGCGATGCCGCCCAGGTCGATCTGCACCGTATTGCGGCGGGCGCCATTAGTGGCGGCGGGCAGCGGGGTGCGGGTGTAAAGCAGCGACTCGGGCGCGTCCGCAGGCTTGCCCAGCGGCGGCGGCAGGTTGATGGCGACGCCCACCAGATTGCTGCGCAGTTCCAGCGTGGGTTCCGGTGAGGTGCCGGGCTGCGCGGCTCCGGGCGGACTGGCGCTGCGACGCGGCTGGGTGATGCGCAGGGTATAGGTGGACTGGCCCTGCAACACTTTGCCCAGCGTCTGCATCCACTGCGGCTGGGCGGCGCGCAGCCCGGCGCTGCTGAAGCCGCCGCTGGCCAGCAACTGCAGCGGCTCGCCCGGTTGCTGGCCGCCGCTGAGTTGAACCGCGCCGCCCAGCACATCCGGAGCCCTGAGCGCCACACGGAAGCCGTCGTGGGTGAAATCGACCGTGCCGCGCACCTGGTTGAAGCGGGGCAGATCGCGGCTCCACAGCACGTCCACGCCTTGCAGCGTGGCCTGCCCCTTGACGGTGGCGGCCTCCATGTCGCCGAGCGGGAGCTTGAGGGCGATGTCCAGCGCCATCGGCCCTTGCGCCTGGACGTGGTCGAACACGCCGCCGAGTTGCCGGTTGACCGGGCTGTCGAGCAGGTAGCGCAGCGCATCGCTGGCGGGCGCCTGCGCCTTGCCGCTGATGCTCAGCACGCCGCGGTTGAAACTGGGCAGGCTGCCATTGACCGCGCTGAGCCGCGCGCCATACGCCTGCGCCGAGGCGTTGCGCACGCCGAGGCTGTGCGAGGTGATGAGCAGCTGGCCGTTGACCTGGGTGAGTTCCGGCCACTGCGCGTTGGCGTGCACCGTAGCGGCGCTGGCGGTCTGCCCCGGCGGCAACAGGCTGCGCGGCGCGTAGTTGAGCACGCCGTCCTCGATCTGCGCGCTCACCTCGAAGGTGCCGCCAAACGAGCCATCCTTGGCCGGGACGTCGAAGGGGAAGTCTTCGAGCGGGCCCTTGACCGCAAACTCCACGTTCTGCGCCCTGCCCGCGGCGATGGCGCTGCGCAGGTAGTCGCGGGTGTGCAGGGGAATGTCGATGGGCAGATAGCGCCACACCGCGCGGGCGTCGGCGCGGCTGAGCTGCCCCTGCAGGTCGATGCTGCCCATGCCTTTGGCCGCGCCGCGCCAGCTCAGCGTGGCCTGGCCCGCCGCGTCGGCGTTGGCGAAATCCATGCGCTGGGCGTTGACCAGCCACTGCCCGGTTTTGTCGCGCTTCCAGTCGAGGTCGGCGCGCAGGGTGTCGAAGCCCAGCCGGGCCGGGGCGTAGATCAGCGGCAGATCGAGCGCGCCGCCGCGGCTGAGCTGGATTTGCGCTTTGCCGCCTTGCTGCGTCGCGGTGAGCGTGCCCGAGAGTCCGCTGACGCCGGGCAGATCGGCCGGGAGTTGCAGCGCCTTTGCGGCCGCCTTGCCCCGGTCGATCAGCGGGCGGGGGTTGGCCGGGGGCGTGAGCTCTCCGCTGCCTGCCGGGCTGTTCCAGCGCAGGTCGGCAAACTGGGTTTGCAGTTGATAGCTCGGCGGCAGGCCGGTGGGTGCCACGCCCTTGGGCCAGCTCGCCTGCGCGGTGAACGCGGCGACCCGGCCCTGCGGCTGCAGGGCGGCCAGCCGCGCGTGCCACAGCGCGGGCAGCGGCAGGCGCTGTGCCAGGGCCGAGAGCGTACCCAGGTCGAGCGCGCCAGTCTGCAGCCGCGCCTGCGTCGCGCCGCCCTTGGGCTGCTGCCACTGCCAGTCGATGGTGACGGGCGCCAGGCTTTGGCCTTGCGCGGTGCGGAACTGCAAGTTCTGCAAACTGGCGTTTTCGCCACCGGGCAGCGGCGCCCAGGTCATGCGGGTGGATAAGGTGTCGAGCGCGAAGGGGGGTAATGAGGCAGGCAAGGCGGGCGGTAAGGGGCCGGGGGTCTTGCTGGGGGCGAGCTGCAGGGCGACGCCGCGCAGCGCCAGATCGGCGGTGAAGGCGGTGGGCGCGGCTTTGTCGAGCTGCGCCCAGGCGCGCACGGAGCCGCGTCCGGTCTGTGTGGTGGCGGGCAGGGTCAGCGGCAACTGGGGCTGCAGCGCGGCGAGATCGACATTGGATGCCTCGCCGTACAGCGTGCCCTTCCAGCGCGAAAAATCGGCGGTATGGCGCAGAAAGAACGGTTGGCGGAAGCTGGCGCGCAGATCGATGGGGCCGCCGAAGCCGGTCGGCGGCGTGGCGGTGAGCGCGGCGCGGTGGGTGAGCAGGGTGTTGCGCAACAGCAGGTTGACCTGGGTGAGCGGCAGCGGCGGGGCGTGCTGCGCGGCGTTTTCCCAGGTAAGACTGCTATCGAGAATCAGGATTTCGTCTTGCCCGAACAGCCAGTCGGCGAACTGCTGCGCGGCGTCGCTTTGGCCGCTGCTGTTCAGCGCGATGCGTATGCCGCCGATCTCCAGATGGTTGGCGTCGGGCCGGGTGACGGTGAGGTCGGCGCCGCGGATCACCAGTTGATCGAAGGTGGGGGTGAGGCGGGTCAGGCTTTTCCACGAGGGCGTGGCTTCAACGGCGGCGAACTGCAGCGCGGGCTGGCCCTGCGGGCCGTCGATACGCACATCGTGCAGGGCGAACTGCGGCATCAGCCCGTGCCATTGCGTCTGGATCGCGCCGATATGCACCGGCAGCCCCAGCGCCTGGCTGCTGACCTGCTCGACCCAGGGACGGAACTGTTGTGCATTCGGCAGCACGGCGTAGCGCAAGGTCAGCAAGCCCGCGCCGAGCACGAAATACACCGTGAGCACGAGCAGAACAGCCGCCTCAAAGATGCGGGTGGCGGCGCGCAGCGAAAGATGGAGCAGAGACAAGGCAGATGCGCTGGGAGAAAAAGCGAAGTAGGAGCGAAACGTCGGAATCGATGGTAGTCAAACGCCATGGCGCTCCCTGCCGGAATGACCGGGATTTGCGCCGCGTCTTCGATTCCTGCGCTGGGGCGTCAGACACTGGTGAGGCCCGGTGCAGCCTTGTCTGCGCTGGCCTATGCTCCGCCCTCATCGCAGTTGCAGGATGGCCCCAATGGAGTTGTCGCAGTTTTCACGTTTTTATCGTCGTCATGTCGGCCGGTTCGACGAGGTGCTGGCCTGCTGGCCGCAGGGCATTCCCGCGCGGGGCGAGATCGACGCCGCCATCGCCGCCTTGCACCAAGCCGGCGCGCCGCTTCCTGCGGTGCTGCGACGGGTGCGCAATGCGCTGATGCTGCGACTGATCGAATCCGATCTGGCGGGCGCGCCGCTGGAGGCCATCTGCATCGGCATCAGCGATCTGGCCGAAAGCGTGGTGGCGGCCGGGTTGCGGGCGGCGCATGCCGAGCTGCAGCCGCGTTTTGGCGCGCCGCGCACCGAGACCGGCGAGGCGGCGCAGTTTCTCGTGGTCGGCATGGGCAAGCTGGGCGGGCGCGAGCTCAATGTGTCGTCCGACATCGATCTGGTGTTCGTGTACGACGAAGACGGTCAGACCGATGGCGCCGTGCCTCTGAGCAACCGCGAATACTTCGGCCGCGTGGTGCGCGCCTTCGTGCCCTTGCTGTCGGACGTGACGGGCGACGGCTTCGTCTTCCGCGTCGATACCCGGCTGCGGCCCAACGGCGATAGCGGCCCGCCGGTGGTTAGCCTGGCCATGCTGGAGGAATATTTTCTGGTGCAGGGGCGCGAGTGGGAGCGGTTTGCCTGGCTCAAGTCGCGCGTGGTTTCGCCGCTCGACACGCCTCAGGCACAGCGCGCCGCGCAGGGGCTGGCGGCAGTGGTCGAGCCCTTCGTCTGGCGGCGCTATCTCGACTTCGGCATGCTTGAAGCCCTGCGCGCGCTGCACCGGCAGATTCGCGCCGAGGCCACCAAACGCGCCGCCGCCCGGCCCGACAAAGCCAACGATGTCAAGCTGGGCCGGGGCGGTATTCGCGAAATCGAATTCACGGTGCAACTGCTGCAGGTGGTACGCGGCGGGCGCATGCCGCAGATTCGCGAAAGCGCCACCCTGCCCGCACTGCAATTGCTCGTTGCCCATGACCTGCTGCAGGCTGAAGCGGCCGAGCGGCTGGCGTCGAGCTACCGCTTTTTGCGCCGCCTGGAACATCGCATTCAATACCTCGACGACGCGCAGACCCACAGCATGCCGTCTGAAGACGCCGACCTGCACGCCCTGGCCTGGTCGATGGGCTTCGTCGATGACGACGCCAGCCAGCGCGCTGGCTGCCCCAAGGGCTGCAAGCTGTTGCGCGAACTCGACAAGGTGCGCGAATTCGTCGCCAGCGAGTTCGACGCCTTGCTGCATAACGGTCCGCAATGCACCGGCTGCAGCAAGCCGCCAGAAAGCATGGACGCGGTGCGGCATCGGCTGGCCAAGGCCGGCTTGGCACACGACGCCATCGTCGCGCGGCTCAAGGCGCTTGAAACCTCGCCGCGCTACAGCGCTTTGAGCGACACCGGGCGGCTGCGGCTGCTGCGCGTGCTCGACCGGGTGATCGGCATGGCCGCCGAGCGCGCCACCGCCGAAGTGTGCCTGACCCGCGTCATCGACCTGCTCGAAGCCATCGGGCGGCGCGAAACCTATCTGGCGTTTTTCGCCGAGCAGCCCGCCGCGCTGGCGCGGCTGTGCAATGTGCTCGAAACCTCGGCCTGGGCAGCCGATTACATCAAGCGCCACCCCGCCGTGGTGGACGAACTCATCACCCCACCGAGCGAGCGCTTCAACGCCGCGGACTATCGGCTCGGCTTGCTGCGACACCACGCGCAACTGGCGGAGCGCGGGCGCTGGGATGCCGGCGAGGGCATGGACTTGCTGCGGCAAGGCTTTCACGCCGAAATGTTCCGCACCCTGTCGCGCGATCTGGCCGGGTTGATCAAGGTCGAGCAGGTGGCCGACGAACTCTCCGCTCTGGCCGATGCCACCGTGCAACTGGCGCTGGAATGGTGCTGGAAGGAACTGCCGCAGCGCCACCGCGAACAGCCCGCCTTCGCCGCGATCGCCTACGGCAAACTCGGCGGCAAGGAGCTGGGCTACGGCAGCGATCTCGACATCGTCTTTCTCTACGACGACAGCGCGGACGGGGCGCAAGAAATCTACGCCGCCTTCGCCCGCAAGCTGGTGTGGTGGCTCACCGCGCACACCGCCGCAGGCCGTCTGTTCGAAATCGACACCCGGTTGCGCCCCAACGGCAACGCCGGGCTGCTGGTCACTAGCGTCGAGGCCTTCGACGCCTACCAGCGCGGACGCGGCAGCAACACCGCGTGGACCTGGGAACATCAGGCGCTCACCCGGGCGCGCTGCTGCGCGGGCGATCTGGCCATCGGCGCGCGCTTCGAGGCCATCCGCACCGCCGTGCTCACCACCCGGCGCGATGCGGACGCGCTGCGCACTGAAATCCTCGCCATGCGGCAGAAAGTGGCCGACGGCCACCCCAACCCCAGCGGCCTGTTCGACGTCAAGCACGACGCAGGCGGCATGGTCGATGTCGAATTCGCCGTGCAGTATCTGGTGCTGGCATACGCCGCCGACTACCCGCAGCTCACCGCCGATCTCGGCAACATCGCCCTGCTCGGCATGGCCGAGGCGCTGGGCCTGCTGCCCGCCGGGGTCGGCCGACCCGCCGCCGACGCCTACCGCGAACTCCGCCGCATCCAGCACCGCGAACGCTTGGCCGGGGCCGACGCCGCCCGCGTGGCCGCAGACACGCTGCAGGCCCAGCGCGCCGCGGTGCAGGCGCTCACCAACGCCGTGTTCGGCGCGCAGCGGGTGGCGCAAGAGGCCGAGGCGTAGGCGAGTTCGGTTTGCGCCCCGGTCTTTCTGTTCAGGGTAGCTGAACAGAAAGACAGAATTTATCAATTTTCCTTACCTAAAGCCGCCCTTAGGATTACTCCTGCCGTCGGCTTATGCAGGGCGGTCCTCTTGTTGCGGCGGCCTGAGCAAGGTTTCGCAGGCTGCCGCTCCCCTTCGATCTGTTGCAGCAGACTTCCGTGCGAAAGCCCCAAGCCGATGAACTGGATTGATGTTGCCGTTCTGGCCCTGCCAGCCTTGCCCCTGCTGTCCGCTGCTCTGATTCCCTTGTTAACCGGGGGGCATCCACGTCGCGCGGCGCGCTGGAGCATCGGGTTCACCACCTTTACGCTGCTGGTGGCGCTGGCGCTATTGGTGCAGCATTTGCGCGGCGCGGAGGGGCAGTCGCTGTTTGTCGGCGTGCAGAGTATCGGACTGCTGCTCGATCCGCTGAGTCTGGCCATGTCGGTGCTGGTGGCGGGCATCAGCCTGATCGTGCATGTGTATTCGCTGAATTACATGGCCGATGAGCCCGGTTATGTGCGCTTTTTCTCCCTGCTCGATCTGATGACGGCGACCATCCTGCTGATGGTCAGCGCAGGCGATCTGATCACTCTGCTGGTGGCTTGGTTTGCCGTTGGCCAACTGCTTTATTTCCTGTTGGGGCACAACACCCAGCGCGAGGTCACCGGGCGCTACGCCTTCTGGACGTTCATCACCTACCGTTTGGGCGACCTACCTTTGGTGGGCGCTGCGTTGTTGCTGGTCAAAGCCTATGGGGCGTGGGATCTGCCCACGCTGTTCGCGCGCGTCGCCGCCGATCCGCATCTGCAACTGGGCGGCGTGGCCGTGGTGCCGGTGGCCGCTCTGCTGGTGGCCCTGGCGGCTTTTGCGCGCTCGGCCCAGTTTCCGCTGCACATCTGGCTGCCCTACACCATGGACGGCCCCACGCCTGTGTCGGCGTTGATGCACGCGGGCATCGTCAATGCGGGCGGCTTTCTGTTCAACCGCTTCGCGCCGCTGCTGATCCACGCGCCGGACGTGTTGCACCTGGCTTTCGTCGTCGGCCTGGTCACGGCCTTGCTAGGCTCGGCGCTGATGCTCACGCAAAACGACATCAAGAAGTCGTTGGGCTACTCCACCATGGGCCAGATGGGCTTCATGATCATGGAGTGCGGCCTGGGGGCGTTTTCACTGGCGGTGTATCACCTCATTGCGCACGGTCTGTTCAAGGCCACGCTGTTTCTCGGCTCGGGCAATGTCATTGGCGACACCCGGCGCGACGACGGCGTGCCCGCCGATGACATCTACACCTTCGTGGTCGAACGGCGCCCGCTGCGTGCGGTGAAGGTACCCTGGCTGCTGGCCGCGACGATCACGGTGCTGGTGCCCGCTGTGGTGCTCGGGCTGTCGCACTGGCTGGTGGCCGCCGACTTCTTCCACAAACAGGGCGCAATCGTGCTGCTGTTCTTTGGCTGGGTCACGGGGGCGCAGGTGTTTTTCTCCATCCACAAGCTGCCCAGCGAAAACCCGTGGCGTTCGCTGACCCTGATTTTTTTGTCTTTCCTCATCGTGGTCGTGGGCTACACCCTGATCGCCCACGCGTTTGAGACCTTCCTTTATCCCGATCCGGTGTTGCGCGACGCCACCTATGCCGCGGCGGGCATCAACCTGCTGGCTTTCGATCTGATGATCATTTTCTTCACTCTGGTGCTGGTCGGCGCCTGGCTGGTGACGTTTTATGCGCAATCGCTCGATCTGGAAGGGCGGCAGGGCACGCTGTGGAACGCCATTTATCTCAATCTCTACGCCCTGTTTTCGCGTGAGTTCTACATCTCCGACATCTACACCCAGATGTCGAGTGCCACGGTCGCGGCGTCCAAGCGGGTGAACGTCTGGCTGCGCTGGGTTTGAGGGGGAAGCGATGATCGAACTGCTGATCTGTGCCGTTTTGCTGCTGCCGCTGCTGCCTTTCAGCCTGGCGGTGAATGCTGCGCTCCAGGCGTTGCCCAACTGGCTGCGCGCGCTGCTGCTCATTGCCCTGCCGGTGGCGGGGGCGGTGGTGCTCGGCGGCGTGCCTGTGCCGACCGGTGCGTTGGCCCGCGTGATCCAGGTGGCCGCGGCGCTCACCGCGCTGTTCTATGCCTGGCGACTGCTGTCGGTGCGCGAACTGTTCGTTTGGGCGCGGCTGCAGGCCACTTCGGCCTGGGCGCTGATCTGGCTGGCCTGGCTGTTCGGGATGTCGGGTGAGCGCTTGATCGCTGTAGCGCTGGCACTGAGCCTGCCGGCTGCTGTGCTCACCCTGCTGGCCTGTGCGCTGCAACGTCGTCTGGGCGGCGCTTATCTGGGCCTGCGCGGGCGGCTCGGTGCGATCTACCCCCGCCTCACCGGGGCGCTGGTGGTGGCGCTGGTGGCGGCGCTGGCCGCGCCGCCGTTCCCGGGGTTTTTCGCCCTGCTGGCCGTGCTGCACCAGGTGTCGGCCGTTAGCGTGTTCACCGTGCTTGCAGTCTGGATTTTGTGGAGTTGGGCGGCTTCGCTGCTGTGGCAGCACAGTTTGTTCGGCGAGCCCTGGCCGCAGCCAGTCGGCACAGTCGATCTGTCGACAACGATGGCCGCCGTGTGGGTTTTGCTAGCGCTGGCGGCAATTTCTCTGGGTCTGATCGGGGGTTGGGTATGGTCGATGCACTGAATCTGGCAAAGCGCCTGCGGGTGCGCTCGACCGCCTACGTGGCGGGCGAACCGGTGCCTTATTTCTGGCCGATGCGCACCTTCATCCACCACAATCCGCTGTACGGGCTGGAGCACTTGCCGTTCGAGCAGGCGGCGCGCCGCGGCGCGGAGTTGTTTCACGCGCGCATGTTCCTGCCCCGCAGCAACTATCAGCACTGGCAGCGTGAGGGCAAGGTGCAAGCGCAGACGCTGGCCCAGGAAATCGAACGGCGCGCGCAGCAACTGCCCTCCGTGACGGGGATCGACTGGCCGCAATGGCTGCATGCCATGATGCAGGCCGAGCATGACCGTGATTTTGTCGTTCCCGGCGCGCTAACGGCCGATGTGCACGCGGCCCTGCACGCGCAGACCGCGCCCCAGCAGACGGTCGATGTCGCCACGCTACTGCCCGCCCTGAAGCAGCGTCTGCACGCGCATACCCTGCCCGAGTCGGTCGATGCTTTGTGGGGCACCCGCCTGGCCGACGAGCTCGACGAACTGGTGATCAAGAGCTGTCTGGACTTTTTCGACGAAGACCAGTCGTCCTGGCGCATGCCAGGGCGCGAGCGCGGGCTGTTTGCGGCCTGGAGCGAAGTCACCCGGCGCAATGCCCGCATGTTTCTTCGGGGGCTGAACGTTCGGCGCATTCTCGACCGCGTCGAAGATGCCGAAAGCGCCGTGGTGCATGTCATGGAGCAAATGGGTGTCGACACCGAGGACTGGTCGGCCTATTTCACCCGCGAGCTCACCCGCCTGCACGGCTGGACCGGCTTCGTGCGCTGGCGGGCCTCGGCCAAGCATTACTACTGGGCGCAGCGCTACCCGGCCGACATCGTCGATCTGCTGGCCATTCGGCTGATCGTGGGGCTCGCCTTGTTGCAAGAGAGCGCGCGCCATCGCGGCACGCCGCTGCAGCGCGGGCATCTCGACGCCTTGCTGCAAGAGCGCAGTGCCGAATGTCTGCTGCGCGAAGCGCTGCACAGCGGCGCGGTGCTGCCCGACTGGGCGCAGCGCATCGACGACACGCTGGCGCGTGGCCACTGCGCCCGCTGCGACGACCTGCTGCAGCGCTACTGGCCGCTGTGGCAGCGCAAACTCGCGCAGGAGCAGGCCGACGCGTTGCGCGCGCTGGCCGTTGCCGCCAAAGCCACGCCCGCGCTCGAAGCGCTCGACCCCAGCGGGGTGCAAGGGCTGCTGCAGGGCTTGCAGGAATTTGGCGAGCAGGAGGGCATGGTCTGGACTCTGGCGATGGAGGCGCAGTCCATCGACCATCTGCTGGCTCGGGTGCAGGTGCCCCAAGACCTGCCTGCCGGCAAGCGTCCGTTTGCCCAGGCCTGGTTTTGCATCGACGTGCGCTCTGAACCCATTCGCCGCCATTTGGAGCGCGTGGGCGACTATCAGACCTTCGGCATCGCCGGATTTTTCGGCGTGCCCGTGGGTTTTCTAGGATATGGCAAAGGCAGCGAAAGCCACTTCTGCCCGGCGGTGGTCACGCCCAAGAATCTGGTGCTCGAACTGCCCGCGGCCCTCGACCCCAACGACGAAGACTTTGTCAGCACGCTGGGGCATGTGCTGCACGACCTCAAAAGCTCGGTGCTCTCGCCCTACGTCACCGTCGAGGCGGTGGGCATGTTGTTCGGTCTCGATCTGTTCGGCAAGACTCTGGCGCCGCTGGGCTACAGCCGCTGGCGCAGCCGCATCGACGCCGAAAAGCCCGTCACCCGCCTGCTGGTCGACAAGCTCACCCGCGAGCAGGCCGATTCCATCATCCGCACCCTGCAGCGGGCCATGATCGTCAAGGCGCTGCATGCCGAGTTGCACATCGACCGCGAACGGGTCGATGACGCCATGATCCGCGAACTGCGCGAAACCGCGCTGCGCCACCGCAGCGGACCCACGCGTCTGCGCGAGTCGTTCGGCGTGTCGGACAAGCAAGAGGCCGAATTCATCGACAAGTTGCGCGAGGTGTACCGCGTCGATCCCGACTTTGCCGGCTACCAACTGGTGCGGCTTGGACGAATTGGCTACTCGCTCGACGAGCAGGTCAACTATGTGCATACCGCGCTGACCATGATCGGTTTGACCCAGACCTTCTCACGCTTCGTGCTCATCGTCGGCCACCAGGGTCAAACCGAGAACAACCCCTACGAGTCGGCGCTGGATTGCGGCGCCTGCGGCGGCGGCAGCGGTCTGGTCAACGCCCGGGTGCTGTCCCAGATGGCCAACAAGACGGCGGTGCGCGAGCGCCTTGCGACCATGGGCATCACCATCCCGGAAGACACCTGGTTCCTGCCGGCCGTGCACACCACCACCACCGATTCCATCGAACTGCTCGACCTCGACCTGCTGCCCCCGCGGCTGCTCGTCTATCTGGAGCGCTTGCGCAACGGCCTGCGGGCGGCTTCGCGCCTGGCCGCAGCCGAGCGCATGCCCAAGTTGATGTCCAGCCCGCGTGAACTCGATCCGGCCCATGCTTACCGCTTGGCACACCGTCTGGCGGTCGATTGGTCGCAGACGCGGCCCGAGTGGGGGCTGTCGAAGAACGTCTACGGCATCATCGGTCGCCGCAGTCTGACCGAGACCGCCGATCTGGAAGGGCGGCCCTTTCTGCAGTCCTACGACTGGCGCTGTGACCCCAAGGGGCGTCTGCTCGAGAACATTCTCGCGGCGCCCGTCGTGGTGGGCGAGTGGATCAACCTGGAGCATTTTTTCTCCACCGTCGATAACGCCCACATGGGCAGTGGCAGCAAGGCCTATCACAACGTCGCTGGACGCTTCGGGGTGATGACCGGCAATCTGAGCGACCTGCGCACCGGCCTGCCGATGCAAACGGTGATGCGCGAAGGACGCCCCTACCACGAGCCGATGCGGCTGATCGCCTTAATTGAAGCTCCGCTCGACTTTGCCGGGCGGGCGCTGCAAAGCGTGGTCAAGGTCAAGAGCTTGGTGCTCGGCGGCTGGATCCGCGCCATCGTCATCGACCCCACTCAGGGCTACAAACCTTTCGTCTACAACAACGGGCAATGGGAGGAGCGCGCACCGCTCGTTGCCCAGACTCAGGAGGATCTCGTCGTATGAACGCCATCAAGCTGTATCCGCTGAAAAAGCTGGAAATCATCCTCGAAGGAGCGCACAAGGAATTCGCCACCGACCTGCTCGACCGCGCCGGAGTGAAGGGTTACACCATCGTCGGCAACCTGTCGGGCAAAGGCAGCCACGGCATGTACGAAGGCCACCTCATGTTCAATGAGGACGATGCGCTGATCATGATCATCGCTGCGGTGCCCGAGGAACTCGTGGGCCCGCTGCTCGAAGGCTTCCAGCCCTTTTTCGAGGCGCACTCCGGCGTGGTGTTCGTGCACGACATTCAGGTCGGGCGCCCCATCAAATTCCGCAACTGATCGGCGCCGAGATGGATCGGATGATTTAGTTTTCCTGAACGAAAGTGTTGTCGATATAAATTGATTCTTATGAGAGCGGGGCGGTATTCTTCAATCCGCTTTCAAGGATATGCGGTTTGTGCAGAGATCTTCTGACCTCTCACGGCTGCTTGGAATTCCAAGCAGCGCAACGCAAGACGGGTCGTCCCGACTTGTTCTGTGTTGCGGTATCAAAGAGACTTTTTGTTGGCCGCCCGTACCTGTTGGCCAGAACATTGAAATTTTTGTCACGTTTCATCGCTAAGGAGTGATCGATATGGCAGTTAAGACCTATCAGGCCGGCGTTAAGGAGTACCGGCAAACCTATTGGATGCCGGAGTACACCCCTCTGGACACCGATCTACTGGCCTGCTTCAAGATCACCCCGCAAGCGGGCGTCGATCGTGAAGAGGCTGCAGCCGCTGTGGCGGCCGAGTCGTCCACCGGCACCTGGACCACGGTGTGGACCGATCTGCTGACCGACATGGACTACTACAAGGGCCGCGCCTATCGCATCGAAGACGTGCCCGGCGACGACACCTGCTTCTACGCCTTCATCGCCTATCCGATCGACCTGTTCGAAGAAGGCTCGGTGGTCAACGTGTTCACCTCGCTGGTGGGCAACGTGTTCGGCTTCAAGGCCATCCGCGCCCTGCGCCTGGAAGACATCCGCTTCCCGATCGCCTACGTCAAGACCTGCAACGGCCCGCCCAACGGCATCCAGGTCGAGCGCGACGTGATCAACAAATACGGCCGTCCGCTGCTGGGCTGCACCATCAAGCCCAAACTGGGTCTGTCGGGCAAGAACTACGGCCGCGCCGTGTACGAATGCTTGCGCGGCGGTCTCGATTTCACCAAGGACGACGAGAACATCAACTCGCAGCCCTTCATGCGCTGGAAGCAGCGTTTCGACTTCGTGCAGGAAGCCACGCTCAAGGCCGAGCAGGAAACCGGCGAGCGCAAGGGCCACTACCTGAACGTGACCGCCCCGACCCCGGACGAAATGTTCAAGCGTGCGGAGTACGCCAAGGAAATCGGCGCGCCCATCATCATGCACGACTACATCACCGGCGGCTTCTGCGCCAACACCGGCCTGGCGCAATGGTGCCGCGACAACGGCATGCTGCTGCACATCCACCGCGCCATGCACGCCGTGCTTGACCGCAACCCGCACCACGGCATCCACTTCCGCGTGCTGACCAAGATCCTGCGTCTGTCGGGTGGCGACCACCTGCACACCGGCACCGTGGTGGGTAAGCTCGAAGGCGACCGTGCCTCCACTCTGGGCTGGATCGACCTGCTGCGCGAATCGTATGTGCCGGAAGACCGCAGCCGCGGCATCTTTTTCGATCAAGACTGGGGCTCCATGCCCGGCGCCTTCGCCGTGGCCTCCGGTGGCATTCACGTGTGGCACATGCCCGCGCTGGTGACCATCTTCGGCGATGATTCCGTGCTGCAGTTCGGCGGCGGCACCCTCGGCCACCCCTGGGGCAACGCGGCCGGCGCCGCAGCCAACCGCGTGGCGCTCGAAGCCTGCGTGCAAGCCCGCAATGAAGGTCGTCAGGTTGAAAAGGAAGGCCGCGAGATTCTCACCGCAGCCGCCCAGCATTCGCCCGAACTGAAAATCGCCATGGAAACCTGGAAAGAAATCAAGTTCGAGTTCGACACCGTCGACAAGCTGGACGTCACCAACAAGTGACCGATCCCGGTGCGGTGGCCGCTGAGGCCGCCGCTGCCTGACACCGTTTGCTCTCAAAGGAATTCATCATGGCCACTGTGCAAGCCTACAAAGCCACCAAGAAGTACGAAACCTTCTCTTATCTGCCGCAAATGACGCCCGAACAGGTGCGTCGCCAGATTGCCTACACCATCGCCCAAGGCTGGAACCCCGCGGTGGAGCACACCGAAAAGGGCACCTCAGCTCGCGTGAGCTTCTGGTACATGTGGAAGCTGCCGCTGTTCGGCGAGCAGTCCGTAGATGCGGTGCTGGCTGAACTTGAGGCCTGCCACCGCGAATTTCCTGACCACATGGTGCGTTTTGTCGCTTATGACAACTACGCCCAGAGCCAGGGTCTCGCGTTCGTGGTCTACCGCTGATCGCGGATCTGGCCTGATGGCATGGATGCCGTCGCGCCGGTTTTCCGGGGCCGCGTGCCTCGGGTCCAAGCTCCGAGTTTTCTGAATTCACGACTTCTCTGCTTCGAGGTCCACCATGACATATCCTGCCGAACGCCATGCGCAGGCGACCCTTTCGGGTCGCGAGCTGGCACTCAAGCGGCGCCAGGCCATGGCGCTGCATGGCAAGGCCGGTTCGGCCAAGCCTGCTGGCGCCCCTGCGCGCCAAAGGCCGGAGATGGCTGCCGCATCTTCTGCTGCTTCTTCGCAGTCGCGGCCCGCCTCCGCCGTATCGGCAGCCCCTGTCGTGCGTGCGGCCGCCTTTGCTTCCGCCTCTGCGCCCACCGCGTCCTTGAATCCGCCGCAGGCGCAGCTCAGTCCAGCGCGTGCGCGCCGCCAGGCGCTGTCGCAGCAGGGCAAGGCAGCGGTCAAACTGGCTGGAAGCGGCGGCCCGAGCGCGCATCTGCGCCCCTCGGTCGCTGCGATCTCTCGTGAGGCTTCTTCTCGTGATGCATCCGCGAGTTGCGGCTGCGCCACCGAGCAGTCCTGTGGTTGCGGTTGCGCCGATGCGGCTGCGGCGCCATCCACCCAGAGCGCGATGTTCGCACCCGCTGCCGAGGTGTCAAACGCTGTTCGCGCGGTGCCGATGGCGGGAGGTCGCGCCCTGGCGCAGGCCCGCCGTGCCGCGCTGGCGCAGGATGGCAAGGCCGGTCTGCGTCGTGTGGCGCAGGCCACCAAGATTGCGGCGTCGCTTCCGGGGCAGGATTGGCAGGTCGCCATGAGCAAGGGGGCGACCGCTCGCCAAGTGGCGATGCAGCGCCGTCATGTGCAGTCGCTCGTCGGCCGCGCGGGCGCCTGCGCCTCTGCCGAGTCCTCGCGCCCCAGTGGTCGCATGAAGGCTCGCAACACGCAGGCTCCCGTGCCGATGAAGGTTGAGGAAGGTCACACCCTTTCGGGCCAACGCGTGACGGGCACTCAAGTCGAACGCAGCCAGCGCGTCAGCGGCAACGAGCCGGGCTCCTGCCGCGCCATCACCGGAACCGAATACATCGGCTCCGAGCAGTTCGACACCTTGTGCAAGACCCGCCCCGCTCCCAACTCGTCGAAGGTGGGTGTGAGCACCACGCTGCGCGAACAGCGTGTCACCGGGACCGAAGTGGGCCGGTCCTCCAAAATGACCGGCGACGAGCCGGGTTCTTGCCGCGCCATCACCGGTACCGACTATTTGAGCGCAGAGCGCTACCAAGAATTCTGCGACACCCGTCCTCAACCCGGCGCTCAAAAGGTCGGCCGCGGCACCACCGAAATGGGTCAGCGCTTCACCGGCACTTTGGTGGATCGCCCGGTGAAAGTCACCGGCGGCGAGCAAGGCTCGGATCGCACCGTCACCGGCACCAGTTACAGCATGGCCAGTGCGGATACCGCGCCGAACAAGGTCGAGATTTCCACCACGGCGCAAGGCAAGGCCGTGACGGGAACGGGTCTGGGTGCGCGCAAAGGCATGACGGGCGATGAGGCCGGCGCCTGCCGCCCGGTGACGGGCACGCAATATCTGTCGAGCGAGCAATTCGTGCAGGTCTGCGGCACCGAAGCCCCGGCGCAGCCGCGCAAGGTCAGCGTGATGTCCAGCCGAGAAGGTCAGAGTGTGACCGGCACCGATGTGGGGCGCAGTTCGCAAGTGACCGGCAGCGAAGCGGGTTCCGCTCGCGCCATCACGGGCAATCAGTATTTCAATGCCAAAGACTTCGGCGGCGCTTCCACTGCGGCTCCGGCCAAGGTCAGTACGATGCAGACGCTCAGTGGCCGGTCGGTGACCGGTTCAGAGGTCGCGCCCA
The DNA here is from genome assembly GCF_001725585.1 of Thiomonas sp. SCN 64-16. Classification (NCBI taxonomy): domain Bacteria; kingdom Pseudomonadati; phylum Pseudomonadota; class Betaproteobacteria; order Burkholderiales; genus Thiomonas; species Thiomonas sp. SCN 64-16. Next base: position 41,141 of record NZ_MEGQ01000010.1, read on the forward strand.
GCCCAAAATTGTCCGGTGATGAGTCATACGGGTGCCAACCCGTCACCGGCGTCGACTATATCGGCACCCAACAACTGGCCGCAGTGTGCGAAACCGCACCGGCCATCGCGCCCGTCGCGAAAGTGGCGGTCGACCAGACCTGGAAGGGTCAGAAGGTCACAGGAAGCCATGCGGGCCGTAGTCAGCGCGTCACCGGCAACGAGGCCGGCGCCTGTGCGCCCATCAGCGGCAACAGCTATTTCGGCCAGGGGCAGTATGCAGAGTTCTGCGCGGCGCCTGCGCTGCAGCAACAGCGCAACCTGCAACGTGACAGCACCACGGTTTCGCTGCGCGCCATTACCGGAGACCGGCCTGGTGCCGGAGGTTCGGTGATGACCGGTGACGAACGTGGCGCCTGCGAGCCGGTGACCGGCACGCCTTATCTGGGCATGGACACCATGCCGGGCCAATGCGCCACCAGTGGCCGTTTCGTCTCGCGCGCTCGACCGGTCGAGGAGCCTGTGCGCGATCCGGCTCCTGCGGGCTTCAGCATTCTGACCCGCGGGCATGCCTCGCTGGGACGTGAACGCGATCAAGCCGTGACCGGTAACGGTATGGGCTCGGAGCGCATCTCCGGCTCGATCAACAAGGCCGAAGGTCTGATTACCGGCACCCCCGAGTTCCGCAAGCAGGATGTGCAGCGACTGCAAGCCCAGCAGCAGGTGCAGAAAGACGCCCTGCTGCAACGTGCGGCGCAGCGCCTGAGTGGCGAGGGCAGTCAGCAAGGCACCAAAGTTTCGGGTGACGTGTGGCTCGACAAATCGCGCGTAACCGGCACTGAAGGCACGTCGAGCTTGATGCGCAATCTGTCGATGCGCGGCCAGCCCCGTGGTGCGGGCGCCAATGCCACCACGTTCCGCGAGGTGGAGCGACCCGAGGTGCCCGCGTCGCGTGTGACCGGCTCGTCAGGCAACACCGAGCGCGGTGCTCCGGTGACCGTTTCCGGCGGCGCGCGCGGCTGAGGCGAGGGCAAGTTCGATGAACACGCTCAAGCGCAGAACGGCTCTCCAGGCCAGTGGCGCCTACCTGCCGACGCAGGAGGTCTCCGCGCCGCATTTGCACGCCGTCCGCCCCGCGTTGCATGCAGACGAGCATGCGATCGACAACCCGGCCTGTGTCATCGGCCCCGGGCAGCGCTGCGAACATGCCTTGGTCGATTCCGAGCTCAACTGCCGCTTGTCCGACTATGAGCGCATCGTGCGCGGCCGCTTCAGCGGCATTGTCGACGTGCTCAAGGAAATCTCCGCGCTGCAGCACGAGCGAGACTTCGCCGAGCGCGCGCAGCGGCTGGCGCAGGAACGGCTGGGCTATGCCTTGCCGCAACAATTGCTCGACGATGCCTGGGTGTCAGGCCTGGACATGAAGGCGCTGCATACGCACTGCATTTTCCAGAGTTTCAAGGTCTGCGTGGATCGCACCGATGCCGATCAGTCGCTGTGGCTGAACCGCATGGCGCTCACGCCCGAGTTTCTCGCCGCCTGCGGTTATCACACCGTGGACGTCACTCCCTGCGCCGACGGTCGCCTGCAAGGTTTGCTGCCTTTCGTCTTTCGCATGGCGCCCAACCGCAACGTCTATCTCAAGGCGTATGCGGGGGCGATGTTCGATGTCGAAGCCGATATGGTCGATTGGGGTCATCGCGAGATCGAGCGCCTGAGCGGCGGAATTCCTGGTGGCGAATCGCAGAACTATCTGAAGATCGCGGTGTACCACTTCAGCAGTTCGCACTCGCATGAACAGGGCTGCGCCTTTCATGCCAGCAATGACAAGCAGGCGGTGGAGTCGGCCAAGCAGCGTCTGGACGAATTGCGCATCGCCATCGAACGTACCTATGGCGTGGGCGCCGCGCCGGACATTCTGCTCGTCGGCCTCGACACGGATGTGGATGCGCTGCGCATTCACCTGCCGGATGCCGACGGCGATGTGAATCCCTACCGTTACGTCGATACGGCAGAGCTGTACCGCGAAACCGTGGGGCTGACGGCACAAGCCGCTCGGGCTCACATTGCGCAGCGGGTGGACGAAGCGCAGAACATGGACGGTTGGGCGCAGGGGCGCGGCGTGATGATCCCGGGCATGCGGCAGCTGGTACTGGCGCTGGCTGAGGCCAATCTGTCGCAGATCGAGTATGTGATCCATCACCATCAGGGCCGCTACACCGTGCTGGGCCACGACGAAGAGTTCATCTGCGCCGGCGAAGCCACGCAGTATGTGCAGATGCGCAATAAGTACTACTTCGCCCACCTCGATACGGTCGAGGAAGGCGCGGCCGATGTCGATGTCGGCATCAAGATTTTTACCGGCCTGAACGTGCGGCATGGCCTGAGCGTGCCCGTGTTGGTGCATTTTTACTATTCGTCGCGCGTGCCCGGCTCGCGCGAACGCGCGCTCAACCGCGCAAAACAAGTCAAGGCGGCCATCGAAGCGAGGTATCCGGCGCTGGTTGCGCGGGAACTGCTGACCTGCCGCATGGCGCTGTCCGACCGTTTCGACACCGAACGCTGCGTGTTCGTTGACGAGGCGGAGGCGGACTCAGGACATTGAGGGAAGACAGATGCGCATCATGCGAGTGGAAAAGACGCTGGTATCGACGAATCGGATCGATTCGTTCGGTCATCGTCCGCTGCTCGTCGTCCAGGAAAAAGCGGGTGGCACACGCAGCGTGGCGGTCGATGCAGTGGGCTGTGTACCGGGAGATTGGGTGATCTGTGTGGGTTCTTCTGCTGCGCGGGATGCAGCAGGCGCCAAGGATTTCCCGTCCGATCTGACCATCGTCGGCATCATCGACCATTGGACTGCGGAGGGCTGATGGAAATCTGGCGCGTCAAGGACGAACTGGTTTGTACCCGGCGTGCGCCGGGGCTGAAGTCCGCTTCGTTGCGCGTTTTGCAGGGACAGACAGGCAATATTCAGGTGGCCACCGATCCGGTGGGTGCGCCGGTGGGCAAATGGGTGTTTACCACCCTGGGCAGTGCAGCAAGGCTGGCCATGCCCGACCCGACCGTCACCACGGATCTGACCATCTGCGGAATTATCGAGGGCTGGGAGGAGTGAACCCGTCAACGGGTTTTCCGTGCAGTCGTGTGAGCAAGAGGGCACCTCGGGCACCGGGCTCGGTGCTTATGGGTGGGAAGTCGACTTTTAGACAAGGAGTGACAAATGGCTGAACGGATGGGCATTGCCCTGGGAATGATCGAAACACGCGGCCTGGTGCCGGCGATTGAAGCAGCGGATGCCATGTGCAAGGCGGCGGACGTGCGCCTCATTGGCCGCCAGTTCGTGGGAGGCGGCTACGTCACCGTGCTGGTGCGTGGCGAAACCGGTGCGGTGAACGCGGCGGTGCGTGCGGGCGCCGATGCCTGCGAGCGCGTGGGTGACGGCCTGGTGGCTGCGCACATCATCGCCCGCGTGCATGGCGAAGTCGAGGGCATTCTGCCCGAAGCGCCGTCGGCCTGAGCTGGCGGCAGGCATTGGTAATTGCAAACCTTTGAGGAGCGAGAAATGGCGAACGTGAATGGAATTGCCCTGGGCATGATCGAAACGCGCGGACTGGTGCCGGCGATCGAAGCGGCTGATGCCATGTGCAAGGCAGCGGAAGTGCGACTGATCGGTCGCCAGTTCGTGGGCGGCGGCTACGTCACCGTACTGGTGCGCGGCGAAACCGGCGCGGTCAACGCGGCGGTGCGCGCGGGTGCCGATGCCTGCGAGCGCGTGGGTGACGGCCTGGTGGCTGCGCACATCATCGCCCGCGTGCACAGCGAAGTCGAAGGTATTCTGCCTTCCACGCCGAGCGCCTGATCGGCGCTGATTGGCGCTGATTGGCGCTGATTGGCGCTGATTGGCGCTGATTGGCGTTCAGCATGAATGCGCCGACCCCGCCCGCATGGTTGCGCCCAGCGGCGGATGAGGTGAAACCTGATGGAGATTTGGAAATGGCAAGTGTGACGGGTATTGCCCTTGGCATGATCGAAACGCGTGGTCTGGTGCCCGCGATCGAAGCGGCCGACGCGATGTGCAAGGCAGCGGAAGTGCGACTGATCGGTCGCCAGTTCGTAGGGGGGGGCTACGTCACCGTACTGGTGCGTGGCGAAACCGGTGCGGTGAACGCGGCGGTGCGTGCAGGCGCCGATGCGTGCGAGCGCGTGGGCGACGGCCTGGTGGCTGCCCACATCATCGCCCGCGTGCACAACGAGGTGGAAGGCATACTGCCGACCAGCCCGGATGCAGAGGGCGGTGGCCGTGACGCGGAAATCACCTCCACCCGCAGTTAAATACGCAGCCAAGCACGCAGGTTTATATGCCGGTAGATTCCCGCACCCTGGGTTGGTTGACGCGCGCACTCGGTCATGAAATGACCGCAGTGCAGCAGTACCTTGCCCAAAGCGTGCTGGCCCGGCTGTGGGGCGATGCGGCCTTGGCCGCTGAGCTGCGGCGCGAGGCGCTCGAAGAACTCGATCACGCCAGCGCGCTGATGGAACAACTCATTCTGCACGGCATCGCGCCTTGCGCGGGCAATTTGCCGCCCGCCCGTCTGGGGCGCAGTCCGGCCGAGTTGCAGGGGCATGACGCGCAGTTGGAGACCTCGGCGGTGCATTTGTATGCAGACGCCTTGCGTCATGCGCAGCGGGTGCGCGATGGCGAGTCGGCTGCCTTGTTTGCGCGCCTGCTCAACGAAGAATCGCAACATCTGCAGCGGGTGCAGCATACCGAAGGAGCCTCACATGGATGAACAAACCGCATCGTGGCGCGAGCAGGGCAAACCGCCGATGCTGTTCAAGCGCTTCGCCTTCGGCAGTTACGCCCAGACGCGCGCCTTTCTCGATGCGCTGGCGGCCTTGTCCGAAGAAACCGGGCAGCATCCGCAGAACATCAACTTCGGCACGACCTACGTCAACATCACCCTCGATGCGGCCGACGGCGCCACGCTGGGCGAGGCCGAGCGCGCCTTTGCCGCCCGGGTGGATGCCTTGGCGGGAAGTTCGGGCTGAGTCATGGCAGCCGCCCAAGTGCTGGCCGTCATCAACCAGAAGGGCGGCGCTGGCAAGACCACGCTGGCCATGAATCTGGCTGCTGGGCTGGCCCGGCGCGGGCCGACGGTGGTGGTGGACCTCGATCCGCAAGGCTCTGCGCTGCAATGGGGTGGCGCAGGCGCGCAGCCCTACCCGGCCACGGTCAAACAGATCTCGGGCCGCTGGGACGGCGCCGGGCTTCGGCAGACTTACAAGGCCTATCAGCACATCGTGCTCGATTGTCCGCCCTCGCTCGACAGTCATGCCTCCAGCCAGGCGCTGCGGTCCGCCGATGTCGCGCTCATCCCCGTACTGCCCTCGCCGGTGGATCTTTGGGCCAGCCTGCGCCTGCCGCAAGAGGTGGAAGCCGCGCGCACGCAAAACCCGGGGCTGCGTGCCTTTCTGGTACTCAACCAGATCGAGCAACGCAGCGCCCTTTCGGCCGCCATGCAGGATGCGCTGGCCGAGTTCGGCCTGCCCGTGCTGCAGGCCGCCATGCGCCGCCGCGCCATCTATCGCGCCTCGGCGCTTGACGGCCTGTCGGTTTACCAGATGGGCGCCCGCGGCCAGGGCGCCGCGGACGAAATCGACGCCATACTCAAGGAGGTTTACCCATCATGAGCAGCATCAAGGAAAAGTTGACCCAAAGCGTGCGTCAGGCACGCTCCACCCAACCCGCCAAGACAGCCGGCGCCCCGGCTCGCGCCGCAACGCCCGCCACTAAGGCGGCGAGCAGGGCCGCGCCCGCCGTCAAGGCAGCCGCAGTCGCCAAGCCTGCGCCGCGCACGGTCGCCAAGGCGTCGGCAATGCCCCTGGCGGCAGAGCCTGCCTCGTCGGCCTCTACGCTGTTCCCGCAGCGCGTCTGGCCCGATTGATTGCCCGATTGTGTTTTTCGCGCCGGTCGGCCCCGAGCCGTTCCGCGCTTTGTCGAGAGAGATTGCCATGCGTCACGAAGACTACGTTCGCACTTATGCCCCCCGTCAGGATGCACGTCCTGCGCGAGCCGGTTCCGTCATGCCTGCCGCCCATCGCCCAGCGGCCGATCTGAGCGCAGCGCCTGCGAGCGGGTTAGACGCCTACCGTGTCGCCCGCGAGCCCTATTACCGTGCGCTGAGCGACGAAGTCGAGCTATACGAGGCGGCTTATTCCGTGCGCCTGCCGGTCATGCTCAAGGGCCCCACGGGCTGCGGCAAAACCCGCTTCGTCGAATACATGGCCTGGAAGCTGGGCAAGCCCTTGATTACCGTAGCCTGCAACGAAGACATGACCGCCTCCGACCTGGTGGGCCGCTATCTGCTCGATGCCAACGGCACCCGCTGGCAAGACGGCCCGCTGGCCATGGCCGCTCGCTTGGGCGCCATCTGCTATCTCGACGAAGTGGTCGAGGCGCGGCAAGACACCACGGTCGCCATTCACCCGCTCACCGATGCGCGGCGCATTCTGCCGCTGGAGAAGAAGGGCGAGATCATCGAGGCGCATCCCGATTTCCAGGTGGTCATCTCCTACAACCCCGGCTATCAGAGCCTGATGAAGGACCTCAAGCAATCCACCAAGCAGCGTTTTGCCGCGCTCGATTTCCACTACCCCGAGCACGAAGTCGAAGCCGAGATCGTGGCGCATGAATCCGGTGTGGGTCTGGAGGTGGCCAAGAATCTGGTGCACATCGCCGAACGCTCGCGTAATCTCAAGGGGCACGGGCTCGACGAAGGCATCTCCACCCGCATGCTCATCTACGCCGGCTCGCTGATCGCGCAGGGTGTGGCGCCGCTGGGAGCCTGCCGCATGGCGCTGGTTCGCCCGATCACCGATGACCCGGACATGCGCGATGCGCTGGACGCCGCGGTGACCACCTATTTCTGACCTTCGCTAGCGCTGCGGCCCCCAGTCGCCACGGGCGGCAGGCCGCGCGCAGTGAGTCCATCATGGCCATTCACCTCGAAGAATTCCAGGAACTCGTCGACGAGCTGCCGAGCGGTGCGCAGGACGTCCTGCGCGCGTCTTGGAACGAGGCTGCGCGCGCCTTCTCCTCGCGCGGCCTAGACAACTTCCTCAAGGGAGCTGCCGCGCTGCACCAGCTTGGCCGCGGTGAAGAGCTGGTGATCACCTACCTGCAGTCCATGCCCGAACTGGCCCGCGCCATCGGTGAGGACGTGCTGCCCGATCTGGTCAATTTTCTGTTGGCCATGGCTTCCAAGACCTCTGGCCAGGTGTTGGCGCTGATTGCTGCCACTGCGCCCCTGGCCGGTCAGCGGTTGGGCGACGAAGAGTTGTTTCGGCAGTTTCTCAGCGTGCTGTCGCTGATGCTGGCACAGGCGCCGCGAGGCTTGCGGCCCATGCTCGAAAACCTGGAGCGTTTGCTGTCGCAGCTCACCCTGGGCGGGCTGCGGCGCTGGGCCCAGTGGGGCGCGCAGGCCTACAAGGCTGATTTTGACGGGCAGGTCGCCTACTTTTCGCTGCAAAGCCCCGATGCGCTTTCGATGTTGCAGCAAGAGCGCAAAGGCACGCTGTTCGTGGACGTGCAGCGTCGGCTCAACATCTACCTGCGGGCGATGTGGGGACGCGACTTTTTCATGCGCCCGACCGCGGGCGACTACGAAAACCGCGAAGGTCTCAAGCCCTTCATCGAGCGCTACGTCATTCACATCGCCGATGCCTACGACGACTATCGCCCTCTCGGCCCCGACACGCCGTCAGAGCAGATCGTCAGCGCGCTGGACGTCTATCGCGCTGCGGCCAACCACTGCGCCGCGCATCTGGTGTTCACCACCGAGCCGCTGTCCATGCAGGCCCTGTCGCCGCTGCAGATCGGCCTGATCGAAGTCATCGAAGACGCACGGGTCGAGGCGCTGGCTATTGCTCAGTTTCCCAATATGCGTGAGGCGTGGCTGGCCCTGCAGCCGCCTGCCGACTACAGCGAGCCCAAGACCGTGGGCGATCTGCTCAACCGACTCGCGCGCGCGCTGTTGGAGGAGCACAGCGCCGATCCGCATCCTTGGGTACAACAGGGCGTGGCCCATTTTCGCGCCCAGCCCGACTTGCTGGATGCGAAATTCAGCTGGAACGTAGGCATCGACCTCTCACACCCCTTGGCGGCGCTGGATCTGCCGGAATACAACCGCCGCACCGATGGTCTGCGCGCGCTTTATCGCGACGACAACCGCGCCATCTGGGAACTGGAGGAGTACGACGAAGCACAGGCGTTGCAGGCCACCTGGGAGACGCAGCAGCAGGTGCGGCGCAAGGTCAGCGTCATGGAGATGGTCAACGAGGTCGATAACGAATTCGCCGGTGACGACGCGCAGGAGGTCTGGATTCTGCCCACCGAGTTCTATCTCGACCAGGAAGGCGTGACCATCAACTCGCTCGAAGGCCGCCCGCCGATTTCCGAGCCCTTTCACTATCCCGAGTGGGACTATCAGATCCAGCTCGACCGCCCAAGCTGGGCCACCGTGCTCGAGCGTCATCCGCCGGTGGGCGACCTGGCGGTGATCGACGCCATTCTGGCCGAGCACAAACCGGTGGTGTCGCGTCTGAAATTTCTCATCGAGTCGATGATTCCGCAGGGCCTGCAGCGCATCCGGCGCCAGGAAGACGGCGACGACATCGACATCGATGCCGCCGTGCGCGCCATGACCGATGTGCGCATGGGCGTTCAGCCCGACCCGCGCATCATGGTGCGGCTCAAGCGGGCGCAGCGCGATCTGGCCGTGATGGTGCTGCTCGACATGTCCGAATCGTCGAACGACAAGGTGCGCGGCCACGACTATTCCGTGCTCGATCTCACCCGCGCCGCCACCGTGCTGCTGGCCGAAGCGCTGCAACGCATCGGCGACCCGTTCGCCATCCACGGCTTCTGCTCCGACGGGCGGCACGATGTGCACTACTACCGCTTCAAGGATTTCGACCAGCCCTATGGCGATCTCGCCCGTGCGCGGCTGGCCGGCATGAAGGGCAGCTACTCCACCCGCATGGGCGCGGCGCTGCGCCATGCCGGACACTATCTGGAGCAGCAGCCCAAGCGCAAGAAAATCTGCTTCGTCGTCACCGACGGCGAGCCTGCCGACAACGATGTGCGCGACCCGCAATACCTGCGGCACGATACCAAGCGCGCAGTCGAACAACTGCTGCAGCAGGGCGTCACGGTCTACGCGCTGTCGCTCGATCCGCACGCCGATCTGTACGTCTCGCGTATTTTCGGCGTCAAGAACTTCACGGTGATCGACAAGGTCGAACGCCTGCCCGAAAAGCTTCCTATGCTCTACATGAGCCTCACCCGTTGAAGGCGCGCCAGGCATGAAAATCTCCCTGCGCACTTTCGTCTTCATCGACGCCCTGCAGCCGCAGTTGGCGTCCTATCTGGCCACTTCGTCGCAAGGCTTCTTGCCCGTGGCCGGCGATGCCTGTCTTTGGGTGGAGGTGGGGCCGGGCATGGCGGTGCACAGCCTGTCGGATGCGGCGCTGAAAAAAACCAACGTGCGCATGGGCGAGCAGGTGGTCGAGCGCTCTTTCGGCTCGATGGAGCTGCACTACCGCAACCAAAGCGAGGTGCTGGCTGCCGGCGGCGTGATCCTGCAGCAGCTCGGGGTGCGCGAGGACAGCCGGCTGCGCTGCAAGGTGGCATGGAACGAGATCATCCGCGCCATCACCCCCGACCACGCCACCCTCATCAACCGCCAGTTTCGCAAGGGCTCGATGATCCTGCCGGGCAAGAGCATGTTCATCCTCGAAGTCGAGCCCGCAGGTTATATTGTCTACGCCGCCAACGAGGCGGAGAAGGCGGCCCAGGTCACCCTGGTCGATGTGCGGCCGTTCGGCACCTTCGGGCGGCTGACCATGATGGGCAACGAGGCCGAAGCCGCCGAAGCGCAGCGGGCGGCGATTGCCGCCATCGAGCGGCTGAACCAGTCCGCGACGCATCACTGAACGAGCCGCCTCCACATGGACATCGATTCCACCGCCAAGCGGCTGCTGTTTTCCACCGTCCGGGTCGACACCGTGCTCGACGACGGCAGCGAAGGCTCCGGCACCGCCTTCGTCGTGCGCCATGCGCATGCCCGCGGCGTGACGGACTTCGTCGTCACCAACCGCCATTTGGTGGAGGGCGTGCGGCGTGGCGGGCTGGTGTTCACGCAAAAGCGCCAGGGTCGGCCCGCGTTCGGCCAGCGCTTCCAGCTCAACATCGACGAGTTCCCCGCCGCCTGGCATCTACACCCCGACGCCGAGGTCGATCTGGCCCTGGTGCCGCTCGCGCCGCTGCAGCAGGCGGCTGAGCAGCAAGGCGTGGAGCTTTATTTCGAGCCGATCGACAGCCGACTCATTCCCGATGCCGCGACCTGGCAGCAGTTCGACGCCCTGGAAGACGTGCTGTTCGTCGGCTATCCCAGCGGCGTGTGGGATCAGGTCAACCTCATGCCCATCCTGCGCCGAGGGACCACGGCGACGCCCGCCGCACTCGACTTTGAAGGGCATCGGCAGTTTCTCATCGACGCCGCGGTCTATCCCGGCTCCAGCGGCAGCCCGGTGTTCATCGAACGCCGAGGCGGCCAGATTTCACGGCGCGAGGCCACGCGCGATCTGCTGTTCGCCGGGGTGGTTGCCGCGGTGTTTTTCCGTGAGGAAGCGCACCACATCGTGCCCGCCCCGGTGCCTGCCAACAACCGGGGCATGGCGCTGGGTTCTGAGATGATCGATCTGGGGTTGATCATCAAATCCGATAAAGTGTTCGAGCTCATCCACTCTTACCTTCAGCGCTGGGTGGCCTGAGCGGCGACCCCATCGGTCTCAACGACCGACGACCGCCCGACCGAAACGAGCTCAACATGCAAGAAAAACCGATTTATCCCGGCTATCACGCCGACGCGCACGGCATGACCCAGCTTGGCCGGGTGGTGCTTGACGCCTGGGTTTTCGGGCTGCTGCCCGAAGCCGAAGACTGCAAAGGCTGGGACCTGCAGCGCATGCAGGGGCTGATGCAGAAAGTGGAGGCCGAATGGGATCAGTACGGCAATCTGCCCAGCCGCCTGCCGCCGGAACTCGCCGAGCGTCACCGCGCCCTGTATGAGCGCGCCATGCAGCGCGCAAAGAGCAAGGGCTGGAACGCCGAGCTCGACGACGAAGACTGATCTCATGTGAGAGCAGTCGAAGCTCGCCTAAGATGACCGCTTCGCATCGCCGTCTCACTCCTCACTCATGTCTGCACTCGATTCGCTGGCTGCTTCCACTGTCGTTGTGGTCGATACGGCCGATCTGGATCTGCTGTCCCGCTGGAGCGCGCGGGATGCCACGACCAATCCCAGTCTGATTCGCAAGGCGGCCGCCGATCCGCGCTATGCGCGCCTCATCGCGGCCGCAGTGAGCGGTTCTGCCGACGTCAATGATCGTCTGGACGCGCTGCTCGTGGCGTTCGGGGTGCAAATTCTGCAGCGTCTGCCGGGCCGGGTGTCCACCGAGGTCGATGCGCGCCTGTCCCACGATACCGAAGGCACCTTGCGGCGCGCCCGCGCGCTGATGGCGCGATACGCGGCGCAGGGCGTGCCGCGCGAGCGCGTGCTGATCAAGATTGCCGCCACTTGGGAAGGCATTGTCGCGGCCCGCATGCTCGAAGCCGAAGGCATCCACTGCAACCTCACGCTGTTGTTCAGCTTCGCACAGGCGCAGGCTTGCGCCGCGGCGGGTGTGAAGTTGATTTCGCCTTTCGTGGGACGCATCACCGACTGGCATCGCCTTCAGGCTGGCGGGGCCTGGGACGCCGAGCAGCATCGCGGCGCCAACGACCCCGGCGTGCAGGCTGTCAGGCGCATCTGGTATGACTATAAGCAGCAAGGCGTGCCGACCGAGGTAATGGGCGCGAGTTTTCGTGACCTGGACCAGATCGCTGCCCTGGCAGGCTGTGACCTGCTCACCATTCCACCGGCTTTGCTCGATGCCCTGGCGGCCAGCGACCGCGCGATGCCGCGTCAACTCGACGCGGCGCAGGCAGGCCCGGCGATCGACCCCCTGCCGCCCGTGCTGATCCAGCAGAGCTTTGAGCAGGGCATGCGCGCCGACCGCATGGCCACCGAAAAGCTGCAAGAGGGCGTGCGCCTGTTCAGCGCAGACACTGAAGCGGTGCTGTCTCAACTGGCCGCGGCGTGAAGCGCGCAGTTCCTACGGTCGCTCTTTCGTGTCGTTGCGCTTTTACATTCCGCCCACTGAGGCCACGCTGGCGCCCGGCCTGTTGACCTTGCCCGCGGCGACGGCCAGGCATGTCAAGGTCTTGCGATTGAAGGAGGGCGAACCGGTCGCCGTGTTCGACGGCACCGGCGGCGAGTGGTCGGGCGAGGTCATCGACCCCCAAACCTTGCTGCTTCGCGCCCACCATGCGGTGGAGCGCGAAGCGGACGTGCGCGTCATGCTGGCCGTGGGCATGCCGGCCAACGAGCGCATGGATGCTTTGGTGGAAAAGGCGGTGGAACTGGGTGTCGCGGCCATTCAGCCCTTGATTACGCGGCGCAGCGTGCTACGTCTGCAGGGCGAGCGTGCGCAGCGGCGGGTGGCGCACTGGCAAGGCGTCGCCATTGCAGCGTGCGAGCAGTGCGGCCGCAATCGCGTTCCCGAGGTGGCACCGGTGGCGACAATGTCCGATTGGCTGCAGCACCTCGGCAACGACACCGCTCAGTTGCATCGCTGCGTGTTGAGCCCGTTGGCGACGCGTGCGCTTGAGCCCTTTGCCTCGGGCGAATCAGGATGGATGGTCTCCGGCCCCGAGGGCGGATTGGACGAAGACGAAATCGCCTTGCTGCAGCGATCGGGGTTTCAAGCCGTCAGCCTGGGGCCGCGCGTGTTGCGCGCCGATACCGCGCCGCTTGCTGCGCTGATGCGCGCCTGCGGCTGAGCGCAGCGACCGGCGCTGCGACTACGGCTCAGCGTTGGCCAAGTCCTTACCGGGTGCCAGAATGTCGGTGCCGAAGGTTTCCGCCAGAAACGATTCGCCATGCTCCAGAATGAAATAGCGGAATGCTTCCGCCCCCGGTGACAGCAGTTTGGCCAGACTGTTCACCGCGTACCAGCGTCGCAGCAAGGGCATGCCCTCGATCGACGGCACGGTCAGCAGGTTGTTGCGCAATTCCAGGTCGATGGTGTGCAGCGACAGGAAGCTGATGCCCATATTCGCCATGACCGCCTGCTTGATGGTTTCGTTGCTCTGCATTTCGGTGAACAGGGGCAGCTCCATCTGATGCTGGTGCAGATATTCCTCAAAAGTGGCACGCGTGCCCGAGCCGGGTTCGCGGATGATGAAGTTGAACTGCGTCAGCAGTGTGGCCGAGTGCGGCCCTCCGGTCGATAGCGGGTGCTGTGGCGGCGCGATGATGCCCATGGGGTGGGCGGCAAAGGGTTCGGCGCGCGTGGCGACGTCTCGCGGCGGTCGGCCCATGATGGCGAGATCCAGCTCGCTGTTCTGGAGATGACTCACCAATTGTTCACGGTTGCCCACCGAGAGCCGGACCTCCACATGGGGATACTCGGCGTGAAAGCGCGCCAGCAAGCGTGGCACGAAATACTGGGCCGTACTCACCATGCCAATGGTCAGTCGGCCGGCCTTGATGCCCCGCAGACGCGCCATGGCGTCCTCGGCGTCTTTGAGCGTTGCAAGAACCTTGCGGGCATAGACCACCAAATACTCTCCCGTCAAGGTCAGACTGACGGACTTGCCCTGACGCTCGAATAAGGGGAGCCCGACCTGCGACTCCAGCTCTCTGATTTGCATGGAGACAGCAGGCGGCGTGAGGTGCATTTCCTGGGCCGCCTTGCCAAAGTGCAGGTGGCGCGCAGCGGCGCTGAAGACGCGGAGCTGACGGATGGTCGCGTTTTTCATCAAAATTCCTGATCTGAACATCAACAAATCGTGAATTTACCTTAATTCGAGCCACCGCTTATATTCGGCCTAAGCGATAAAGATTAGGAATGAATTTTGTCATTCACCTTTTCGCCATGGTCATGGGTCGCACCGTTTGTGAACGGGCTCCGAAGTTCTACTTCAGGAGCTTTTGCCGCAGCCAATGAAGTCTGTTCATGCGAGTCTCCGTTTTGGGGCTGCGGGCTTTTTGAAGTGACTTGCGCTGATGGGCGTCTTGTTGACGTCTCAGTGATTTCTCAGGGGTTGGTCCGCCGACCGCAGGTTGCTTCAAAAAGTCATCGGGCCTCGAGCCAGCAGATTCACCCGCACGTCTGAAGTGCGGGGCAGGTCTGTTGTCCCTGGCCCATAACCATTGGGAGCTCCACCATGCAGTCAGGTCGCACCACCGTCTCAAAATTCCTCATCGAGCAATTGCACGGCACCGATGATCAGGCCGATCTCGCTGCCTTGCTCGTGGATGTGACCGCCGCGGTCAAGGCCATCTCCGCCATGACCTCCAAGGGGGCGCTCGGCGGCTTCCTCGGTGCGCTCGACACGCAGAACGTGCAGGGCGAAGTGCAGAAAAAACTCGACGTGCTCTCCAACGACGCCATGATCCAGGCGTGCGAGTGGGGTGGTCTGGTCGCCGGCATGGCGTCCGAAGAAATGGACGACCCGTACACCCTGCCGAAGGAATTCGAGCGCGGCCCCTACATGCTCATTTTCGATCCGCTCGACGGGTCGAGCAACACCGACGTCAACGTCTCGGTCGGCACCATTTTTTCGGTGCTGCGCCACACCAAGATCGGCGACCCCACCGTGGCCGACTACCTGCGCCCCGGCGTGGAGCAGGTCGCTGCGGGTTACGCCATCTACGGCCCGGCCACCATGCTGGTGCTGACCGTGGGCAAAGGCACGCACGGCTTTACCCTTGACCGCGAAATCGGCAACTTCATCCTCACCCATCCCAATCTGCAGATTCCCGCAGACACCAGCGAATTCGCCATCAACACCAGCAACGAGCGCTTCTGGGAGCCGCCGATTCAGCGCTATGTCGCCGAGTGCAAGGCCGGCAAGACCGGTCCGCGCGGGCGCGACTTCAACACCCGCTGGATCGCCTCGATGGTGGCCGACGTGCACCGCATTCTCATGCGCGGCGGCATTTTCATGTACCCCAAAGACACCAAAGACCCGAGCAAGCCGGGCCGTCTGCGCCTGATGTACGAAGCCAATCCGATCGGCATGATCATCGAGCAGGCGGGCGGTGCGGCTTCCACCGGGCGCGGGCGTATTCTTGAGGTGCAGCCAAGCTCGCTGCATCAGCGCGTGCCGGTGATGCTGGGCTCCAAGAACGAGATCGAGCGTCTGGAGCGCTATCACGCCGAATATGACCGGGGCGAAGACAAAGCCTTTGAGTCGCCGCTGTTCAAAGAGCGTTCGCTGTACCGCGACGAAGCCAGCCGTTGAGCGTTGCGGCCGCAGGGTCGGCTCGTTTCGGCAGCATCGAAGCGTAGGGCCCCGCCGCCATTGCTGCGCTTTGCGCCGGATCAAACCTAGCAGCGACCCGCATCAAGACGGGCGCTGCATGCATTGATTTCCTTGTCTTGAAAAGAGGCTCGCACCATGTCTGTCAAACATCCCATCATTGCCATCACCGGGTCGTCGGGCGCCGGCACCACCACGGTGATGCGCAGCTTTCAGCACATCTTCCGCCGCGAACAGCTCACCGCGCAAATCGTCGAGGGAGATTCCTTCCATAAGTTCAACCGCATGGAAATGCGCGAGGAGATGAAAAAGCAGGAAGCCGCGGGCAACCGTCACTTCAGCCATTTCGGCCCCGACGCTAACCTGCTGGGCGAACTGGAAACCGTGTTCAAGACCTACGGCGAGACCGGCGGCGGCAAGGTGCGCAAGTACATCCACGATGCGGGCGAGGCGGCCGAATTCGGCGTCGAGCCGGGCAACTTCACCGAGTGGAAGGACATCAAGCCGGGTTCCGATCTGATGTTCTACGAAGGTCTGCACGGCGGTTACGCCGCTGGCGAGATCAACGTGGCCAAGCAGGTGGACCTGCTGGTGGGCGTGGTGCCCATCATCAACCTGGAGTGGATTCAAAAGCTGCACCGCGACCAGATCCAGCGCGGCTACTCGCAAGAGGCGGTGATGGACACCATCCTGCGCCGCATGCCCGACTATGTGCATCACATCGCGCCGCAGTTCTCGCGCACCCATGTCAACTTCCAGCGCGTGCCCACGGTCGATACCTCCAACCCCTTCATCGCCAAAGACATTCCCACGCTCGACGAGAGCATGGTGGTCATCCGCTTCGCGAACCCCAAGGGCATCGATTTTCCCTACCTGCTGTCCATGCTCCACGACTCGTGGATGAGCCGCCCCAACACCCTGGTCGTGCCCGGCGGCAAGATGGGCATTGCCATGCAGCTCATCTTCACGCCGATGATTCTGCGTCTGATGGACCTCAAGCGTCGCGCAGGTTAACCGCGTTGTCCAAACCCGGAAGAATTTCAACATGACTACCGTTCAAATCGACACCCAACAACGCCGCCGTCTGGCCAACGCCATCCGCTTTCTCGCCATCGACGGCGTGCAGGCCGCCAACTCCGGCCACCCCGGCGCCCCCATGGGCATGGCCGACATCGCCGAAGTGCTGTGGCGCAATCACCTGCACCACAACCCGGCCAATCCGCACTGGGCCAACCGTGACCGCTTCGTGCTGTCCAATGGCCACGGCTCGATGCTGATCTACGCCCTGCTGCATCTCACCGGCTACGACCTGCCGATCGAGGAGCTCAAGCGCTTCCGCCAACTGCACAGCAAAACGCCGGGCCACCCCGAAGTGGGCTACACGCCGGGCGTGGAAACCACCACCGGCCCGCTGGGTCAGGGCATCGCCAACGGCGTGGGCATGGCGCTGGCCGAAAAAGTGCTGGCCGCGCAGTTCAACCAGCCCGGCCATGCCATCGTCGATCACCACACCTATGTGTTCCTCGGCGACGGCTGCCTGATGGAGGGCATCAGCCACGAGGTCTGCTCGCTGGCCGGCACCCTCAAGCTCAACAAGCTCATCGCCTACTACGACGACAACGGCATTTCCATCGACGGTCATGTCGAGCACTGGTTCTCCGACAACACCGCGCAGCGCTTCCAGGCCTATGGCTGGAACGTCATCGGCCCCATCGACGGCCATGACGCCGTTGCCGTCGAGAAGGCCACCGCCGAGGCCAAGACCAGCGACAAGCCCACCCTCGTCATTTGCCGCACCACCATCGGCTGGGGCTCGCCCAACAAGGCCGGCACGCACGATGTGCACGGCGCCGCGCTCGGCCAGGCCGAGGCCGACGCCACCCGCAAGGCCCTGGGCTGGGACTACGGCCCGTTTGAAATTCCCGCCGACATTTACCAGGCCTGGGACGCCAAATTCCACGGCGCCAAGCTCGAAGCCGACTGGAACGAGCGCTTCGCCGCCTATGAAAAGGCCCATCCCGCACTGGCCGCCGAATTCAAGCGCCGCATGGCCGGCGATCTGCCCGCCGATTGGGGCCAGACCGTGCAGACCCTGTACGCCAAGGCGCGCGAAGTCACTGCGGCGACCGCCACCCGCAAGTCCTCGCAGATCGCGCTTGAAACCCTGGTGCCCGCGCTGCCCGGTCTGTTCGGCGGTTCGGCCGACCTGACCGGCTCCAACCTCACCGCGGTCAAGGCCTCGCATTCCTTCGAGAAGGCCGCGCCCGGCACGGCTTTCAACTATCTGTCGTATGGCGTGCGCGAATTCGGCATGGTGGCCATGATGAACGGCATGGCGCTGCATGGCGGCTTCCTGCCCTACGGCGGCACCTTCCTGATGTTCTCCGACTACTCGCGCAACGGCGTGCGCATGAGCGCGCTGATGAAGCAGCGGGTCATCCACGTCTTCTCGCACGACTCCATCGGTCTGGGCGAGGACGGCCCGACGCACCAGCCGATCGAGCAGCCGTCCAGCCTGCGCCTCATCCCCAATCTGGATGTGTGGCGCCCGGCCGACGTGCTCGAAACCGCGGTGGCCTGGAAGCACGCCATCGAGCGCAAGCATGGCCCCAGCGCCCTGCTGCTGTCGCGGCAGAATCTCGTCTCCACCCCGCACCCGGAAGACGCCGAGCGCACCATTTCGCGCGGCGGCTATGTGCTGTCCGAAGCCCAGGGCGGCAAGCCGCAGATCGTGCTGATCGCCACCGGCTCCGAAGTGGAAATTGCGCTCAAGGCGCAAGGCATGCTGGCCGAACAGGGCGTCGCCGCGCGCGTGGTCTCCATGCCCTGCACCAACGCCTTCGACCGCCAGGATGCCGCCTACCGCAACGAGGTGCTGCCCGCAGGCTTGCCGCGCGTGGCCATCGAGGCGGGTCACCCGGACTTCTGGCACAAGTATGTCGGCCTGAACGGCGGCATCGTCGGTATCGCCACCTTTGGCGAATCCGCCCCCGCGCCGCAGCTCTATCAGCACTTCAAGGTGACCGCAGAGCATGCGGTCGCCGTGGCGAAGTCTGTGCTGCAAGCCGCTTGAGTCTGACCCGACACGCAACAGGATGACGCAAGCCATGTTCGATTTGGTGATGTTCGACCTCGACGGTACGCTGGTGGAAACCGCGCCCGAAATCGCCGACGCGGTCAACGACCTGCTGCGCGATCAGCAACTGCCCGAAGTCTCCGAGCATCTGATCCGCGCCTGGATCGGACATGGCACGCGCGAACTCATGCTGCACGCCTATGCGCACGCCACCGGCCTCGAAGAAGAGACGGTGCGGCGCACCGGCACGCTCGACATCCTGATGCCGCGCTTTGCCGAGTTCTATGCCGTGCGTACCGGGCAGCGCAGCCGCCTCTATCCCGATGTGCTCAGTACGCTCAAGGCCTTGCGCGCGGCGCAGGTACGCATCGCGCTGGTCACCAACAAAGAACAGCGCTTCGCCACCACGGTGCTCATGGTGCATGGCATCCGTCACTACTTCGACATGGTGGTGGCCGGCGATACGCTCGAAGCCAAGAAGCCCGATCCGCTGCCGGTGCGCTACTGCCTCGACGCCTTCAAGCTGCGGGCAAACCGCGCGCTGTTCGTCGGCGATTCCGAGATCGATGTCGCTACCGCGCGTGCCGCCGGCGTGGCGGTCTGGGCGGTGCCCTACGGCTACAACCACGGCAAGTCGATCGCCCTGGCCGAGCCCGATCGCATCATTCCCACCGTGGCCGCAGTCGCCGAGGCCGTGCGGGCGTCGGCCTTGCACGCTTCCGATTGAGGGCGCGCTCAAAACGCCGCCTGCACACGCCACCCCCCACTTTTTCTCAACCTTCATTCAGGAGATCTCATATGACCATTCGCATCGCCATCAATGGATTCGGCCGCATCGGCCGCATGGTGTTCCGCGCCGTGGCGCAGGAAGCCGAGTTCAAAGACTTGGAGATCGTCGCCATCAACGACCTGCTCGAGCCGGACTACCTGGCTTACATGCTGCAGTACGACTCGGTGCATGGCCGCTTCAACGGCACGGTGGGCGTGGAAGGCAACAACCTGGTGGTCAACGGCAAGAAAATCCGCCTCACCGCCGAGCGCGATCCCGCCAACCTGAAGTGGAACGAAGTAAATGCCGACGTGGTGGTCGAAGCCACCGGCTTCTTCCTCACCCTCGATACCTGCCAGAAGCACATCGACGCTGGCGCCAAGAAAGTGGTGCAATCCGCCCCCTCCAAGGACGACACGCCGATGTTCGTCTATGGCGTGAACCACGCCAAGTACGCTGGCGAGAAAATCGTCTCCGCCGCCTCCTGCACCACCAACTGCCTGGCCCCCGTGGCCAAGGTGCTCAATGACAGCTTCGGCATCAAGCGCGGCCTGATGAGCACGGTGCACGCCGCTACCGCCACGCAAAAGACCGTGGACGGCCCGTCGAGCAAAGACTGGCGCGGCGGCCGGGGCATCCTGGACAACATCATCCCGTCGAGCACCGGCGCGGCCAAGGCGGTGGGCAAGGTCATTCCCGAGCTAAACAAAAAGCTCACCGGCATGGCCTTCCGCGTGCCCACGCCCGATGTCTCTGTGGTCGACCTGACCGTCGAGCTGAACAAGGAAGCCAGCTACGCCGACATCTGCGCGGCGATGAAGGCCGCTTCCGAAGGCCCGCTCAAGGGCGTGCTCGGCTATACCGAAGACAAGGTGGTCTCCACCGACTATCGCGGCTGCTCCATGCCGTCGATCTTCGACGCCGAGGCCGGTATCGCCCTCGATTCCACCTTTGTCAAGGTCGTGTCCTGGTACGACAACGAGTACGGCTACACCTGCAACATGATGCGCTTCGTCAAGCACGTCGCCAGCAACTGATGCCGCCAGCCCCGCTGCCTTGACGACTCATCAAAACACCCGTCAGCGGGGTGCAAACGAGGAGAGACTGATGCAAATCCTGACCTTTGAAGAAGTGTGCAAGCGCGGCTTCGCCCAGGACAAGCGCGTATTCATTCGCGCCGATCTGAACGTGCCGTTCAACGACAAGGGCGAGATCACCGAAGACACCCGGGTGCGCGCTTCCGTGCCCGCAGTGAAAATGGCGCTCGACGCCGGTGCCGGGGTGATGATCACCTCGCACCTGGGCCGCCCGACCGAAGGTGAGTTCAAGCCCGAGGATTCGCTGGCCCCCGTGGCCAAGCGCCTGAGCGAGCTGCTCGGCCTGCCGGTCAAGCTGCAGGCCAACTGGGTGGACGGCGGCTTTGACGTGCGTCCTGGCGAAGTGGTCATGCTCGAAAACGCTCGCGTCAACAAGGGCGAGAAAAAGAACGACGACGCGCTGTCGCAAAAAATCGCCAAGCTCTGCGACATCTATGTGAACGACGCTTTCGGCACCGCCCACCGCGCTGAGGCGACCACCTATGGCATCGCCAAGTACGCGCCCATCGCTTGCGCGGGCCCCCTGCTGGCGGCCGAGATCGACGCCATCAGCCGCGCGCTGGAAAAACCTGCGCGCCCGCTGGTGGCCATCGTCGCAGGCTCCAAGGTCTCCACCAAGCTCACCATCCTGCAAGCCCTGGCCGACAAGGTCGATGGTCTGATCGTGGGCGGCGGCATCGCCAACACCTTCATGCTGGCCGAAGGTCTGCCCATCGGCAAAAGCCTGGCCGAGCCCGATCTGGTGGATGAGGCGAAGAAGGTCATCACCAAAATGAAGGAACGCGGCGCCGAAGTGCCCATTCCCGAAGATGTGGTGGTGGCCAAGCAGTTCAGCGCTACCGCCGAGGCCACCGTCAAAGAGGCCAAGGATGTGGCCGCTGACGACCTCATACTCGACATCGGCCCCAAGACTGCGGCCAAGCTGGCGGCCAAGCTCAAGACCGCGGGCACCATCGTCTGGAACGGCCCGGTGGGCGTGTTCGAGTTCGACGCCTTCGCCAACGGCACCAAGGTGCTGGCCGAGGCCATCGCCAGCAGCCCTGCCTTCTCCATCGCGGGCGGCGGCGATACCCTGGCGGCGATTGCCAAATATGGCATCACCGACCGCATCGGTTACATCTCCACCGGCGGCGGCGCCTTCCTGGAAGTGCTCGAAGGCAAACAGTTGCCCGCTTTCGAGATCCTGCAGCAGCGCGCCAAGCAGCCTTTGTCTTGAAGCCCATGCTTTGATCGTTTTGAACCTGTTCCCTATCTCTTGAGGAGTCCGTCATGGCCCTGATTTCCCTGCGTCAACTGCTCGACCATGCGGCCGAGCATTCCTACGGCGTTCCCGCCTTCAACGTCAACAACCTCGAACAGGTGCGCGCCATCATGGAAGCCGCCGACGAGACCAACTCGCCGGTCATCCTGCAGGCCTCCGCTGGCGCGCGCAAGTACGCTGGCGCGCCCTTTCTGCGCCACCTCATCGAGGCGGCGGTTGAAGAGTGGCCGCACATTCCCGTGGTCATGCACCAGGATCACGGCACCAGCCCCGGCGTCTGCCAGCGCTCCATCCAGCTGGGCTTCAGCTCGGTGATGATGGACGGCTCGTTGGGCACCGACGGCAAGACGCCGACTACCTACGAGTACAACGTCGATGTCACCCGTCGCGTGGTGGAAATGTCGCACGCCTGCGGCGTGTCGGTCGAAGGCGAACTCGGTTGCCTGGGCTCGCTCGAAACCGGCACCGCCGGTGAAGAAGACGGCATCGGCGCCGAAGGCACGCTTGACCACAGCCAGCTGCTGACCGACCCGGAAGAGGCCGCTGACTTCGTGAAAAAGACCCAGGTCGACGCCCTGGCCATTGCCATCGGCACCAGCCACGGCGCGTACAAGTTCACCCGTCCGCCCACCGGTGACATCCTCGCCATCGGCCGCATCAAGGAAATTCACGCCCGCATTCCCAACACCCACCTGGTGATGCACGGCTCTTCCTCGGTACCGCAAGAGTGGCTCAAAATCATCAACTCCTACGGCGGCGACATGGGCGAGACCTATGGCGTGCCGGTGGAAGAGATCGTCGAAGGCATCAAGCACGGTGTGCGCAAGGTCAACATCGACACCGATCTGCGCATGGCCTCCACGGGCGCCACCCGCAAGTTCCTCGCCGAACACCCGAAAGAGTTCGATCCGCGCAAATTCCTCATCGCTTCGACCAAGGCCATGAAAGAGATTTGCAAGGCGCGTTACGAAGCCTTCGGCACCGCGGGCAATGCGTCCAAGATCAAGCCCATCACGCTCGATGCCATGGTGGCGCTGTACGAAAAGGGCGCGCTCGATCCCAAGATCAACTGATGCCTAGGGCAGTTTCTGTCCGAGTTTGATGGGATCGACAACCCCGGCCTCAGCCGGGGTTGTCGTCTGTGCATTGCATTCCCCGACAACCAAGCAAAGGAGTTTTGTCATGGCCGCAACCGCCGATCCCTTGCAGCGCGGATTTCCCGCGCCCGACTTCCATCTGCCCGGCATCGATGGCCGCAACTACACCTTGGCCGAACTGCGTGGCCCCAAGGGGCTGCTGGTGATGTTCATCTGCAATCACTGCCCCTACGTGCAGGCCGTGGCCGACCGCATGGTGCGCGATGCCCGGGAGCTGCGCGCCCTGGGCGTGCATGCGGTGGCCATCAACAGCAACGACGTGAGCGCCTATCCCGAAGACTCCTTCGACAACATGAAGCTGTTCGCCGCGCAGCACGGCTTCGGTTTTCCCTATCTGTATGACGAAACGCAGGCCGTGGCCAAGGCCTACGGCGCAGTCTGCACGCCCGATTTTTTCGGCTTCAACGCCGATTTGAAGCTGCAGTATCGCGGCCAGCTCGACGCCTCGCGCAAGCAGGCCGCCCCCGCCGACGCCCGCCGCGATTTGTTCGAGGCCATGAAGCAGATCGCCGAAACCGGCATCGGCCCCGCGGAGCAATATCCCAGCATCGGCTGCTCCATCAAATGGAAAGGTGAGGCATGAATTCAACGCCCTTGCGCGCACTGATTTTCGACGTCGATGGCACCTTGGCCGAAACCGAGCGCGACGGTCACCGCATTGCTTTCAACCAGGCCTTCGCCGATGCCGGGCTGGATTGGCATTGGGACGTGCCGACCTACGGCCGCCTGCTCGCCATTACCGGCGGCAAAGAGCGCATGCTGGCTTATTGGCAGGAGATCGATCCGCAAGCCGCGGCTGCGCCCGAAGCGGCGGGGCTGATCGCCGAGCTCCACCGCCGCAAGACCGCGCACTATGTGCGACTGGTGGCGGAGGGCGGCATCGCCCTGCGTCCGGGCGTGCGTCGGCTGCTGGAGCAGGCGCGCAGCGCCGGGCTGCGTCTGGCCATCGCCACCACCACTACGCCCGACAATGTCGAAGCGCTGATTCACGCCACCCTGGGCGCAGGCGGCATGGACTGGTTCGAAGTGGTGGGCGCGGGTGACGCCGTGCCGCGCAAAAAACCCGATCCCGGCATCTACACCTGGGTGCTCGAACGCATGGCGCTGGTGCCGGAGCAATGCCTGGCGTTCGAAGACTCGACCAACGGCCTGCGCGCGGCGCACGGCGCCGGGCTGCGCACCGTGGTCACCACCGGCGCTTACACCCATCACGAAAACTTCGACGGCGCGCTGGCCTGGCTCGACGGTCTGGGCGAGGCGGGCGCTCCCGCTACGGGGCGCATCGGCAGCCAGCCTTGGTCCGGTGTGGTCGGGTTGAACGAGCTGCGGCAGTGGGTTGACTGAATCTGGGTTGAACCCAGATTGCCCATCAGTCTGTCCTTCGCTTCTATGCAGGCGCTGGCGGGCGCGAAGCGCTGCGCCAAACCCTCCCCACCCCAGCCCTCCCCACAAGTGGAGAGGGCGTCTTTTTGCACCTCCTCCACTTGTGGGGGAGGTCGGGAGGGGCATCCGGAGCGCCGCGTAGCGCTGTTCTCACCTCCTCCACTCGTGGGGGAGGCCGGGAGGGGGACGCACGGCCTGCCGCGCCATCATCCCGTGATCTGGTGAAATTCCGGCCCGGCAACAACGCCGTTGTTCAGCCGACCACGCTGAGCGACATCGGCGGCAACAAAATGCCTTGCGCATCCTGCGTGCCCAAGGCGCGGCGCAGATGCTCGACCTTGGGTGGCTGCGCTGCCGCCCCCGGTGCGGTGTATTGATCCAGCCGCGCGGTCTTGCTCACCCAGGTTCCCAGATTGACCCGCACCGCCTGTGCGCTGCGGTTGACGATCAGCACCCGCCCGCCCTCGGGGCCGATGAAGCTGGCGCCGGTGACCTGCTCAGGCGCACCGGGAAAGTCGAGCTTGACCAGATTGCTGGCCTGTTCCGCGGCCCGGCTCCACGCGGCGGCGAGCGGGCTGGGCGCGGGGCACAACAGGGCCATCGGCAAGACCGCCTGCTTCTCCGGCACCGTCACCTGATTGAGGTTGACCAGCAAGGCGGCAGAGGCGTCGAGCTGCGCGCGCCAGGCGGGTGCAGCGATCTTCACGCCGTGGCAGTTGACCTGCAGCGCGGGCAGCAGTTGCGCGGGCAGCACGCGCATTACATCATCCGGGCCTGCGGTGAAGCTGGGCGCGTTGTCGGTTACGGGCGCGGGCGCGGCCTGCGCGAAGGCAGCGGGCAGCAGCGCGGCAGCCGACAGGCTGAGTGCGGCCAGGGTGTGGCTCAGTCGGCCAGAGTAGGGGGAGCGAGGCGGAAAAAAGGGCATGACGTTTCGGTGAGAGAGGCTGCAAAAAAGGCCGCGAATAAGACAGCGAAGAAGACAGCGAAGAAGGCGGCGAAGCGTGTCGGACTTTGCTCAGAGCCGGGCAAGGCCGCAGAGTTCACAAGCCCGCAACTCGCGGTCTTGAGGAATGCACTCAAAGCGCCGGGTGCAGCACCAGCCTGCGGCCCTGCCGAGCGCTCGGCGGCGTGGGCCAGAGGGCGTCGAGCATGGACAGGGCGAGCACTTGCAGCGCCTCCCACGGTGCGCGCGGCAGGGAGTCAGGGCGCAGGCCCTTGACCGCCAGATCGCACTGCGCCGCGAGTTGCAGCAGCCGCTCCAGATCGGGTGTGCGCAGGCGCGGCAAGGCGCGTTCCAGCAGCTTTTCCTTCACGCCCCAGATGCGATTGGCGCGCAGTAGCGCGGGCAGCGCCTGCCCCGCGTCCAGCCCCTGACGGATGCGCAGCCAGGCGCGGATGTCGTCGGCCAGCGTCCAGTGCACCAGCACCGGGGCCACGCCTTCGGCCTGCAGGCCGTCGAGCATGCGGCGCAGCCGGGCGACATCGCCGCCCAGCACCGCTTCTCCGAGCTTGAACACGCTGTAGCGCGCCACGTTCAGCACCGCCTGCTCCACCGTGTCGGGATCGAGCGGGCCGGGCGGGCACAGCAGCGCGAGCTTTTCGATCTCCTGATGGGCGGCCAGCAGATTGCCTTCCACCCGCGCCACCAGAAAATCGGTGAGCGCCCTGCCCGCGTCGCCCGCGGGCAGGGTAAAGCCGTGGCGCTGCAGTCGGGCGGCGATCCACCGCGGCAGTTGCGCAAGCTCCACGCTGTCCACCCGCACCGCCACGCCGCCCTGGCTCAGGGCGCTGAACCAGGCCGACTTCTGGGTGGCCGCATCCAGACGGGGCAGGATGACCACCGCCATCACATCGGCTGAGAGATGGTCGGCCAGCGCTGCCAAGGCTTCGCCGCCGTCGCGTCCGGGTTTGCCGCCCGGGATGCGCAGTTCGATGAGCCGCCGACCGCCGAACAGGCTGATCTCGCGGCTACCTGCGAGCAGGTGGCTCCAGTCGAAGCCGCGTTCCACCGTGTGGCTTTCGCGTTCGTCGAAGCCCTGCTGCCGGGCGCGGGCGCGAATGGCGTCCACCGCCTCGTTCACCAGCAGGGTCTCGTCGCCATACACCACGTACAGCGCGCCGAGCTTGCTGGCGAGATGGGCGTCGAGCTGGTCGGCCGCGAGCTGCATCAATTCACCTTTACCGCGGCGAGCTGGAACATCAGACGGTTGATCAGTTCCTGGCGCATGCCGCGATAGAGCAGATCGGACTCGTTGGCCTTGGCCAGCGTGGCGCTGGAGTTGTAGCTCAGATTGCTGGTCTGGCTCAGGTCGGTCGGGGCGATCAGCACCTTGCCCTGCGGCGTGGTGAGCTCAAAGCGCACGGTGTAGCGCAACAGATATTGCGCCACCGTGCCATCGGCGTTGTAGGCCTGTGCGGTCTGCGTCTGCGATTCGCCCAGCAGGGTGAATACCGCCTGAGCGGACTGGGCGTCTGGCGCGATGCGGGTCGAAGTGGTCGCTGCGATCTGCCGCTTGAGTGCCACGACGAAGGCCGAGGTCTCCGAGCCCGCCACATACAGGGTGTTGAACGACAGATTGGTCGAGCCGCGCAGTTGAAAACCGCAGGCGCTCAAGGCCAGAAGCGGTGCGAAGATGAGGACGCTGCGACGCTTCATTCAGACCACCACATTGACCAGCCGACCCGGCACCACGATGACCTTCTTCGCGGCCTTGCCTTCGCTGAATTTGGCGAAGTCGGCGCTGGAGAGCGCGGCGGCTTCGATCGTGGCCTTGTCGGCACTGGCCGCGACTTGAATGGCACCACGCAACTTGCCGTTGACCTGCAGCATGAGCTCGATGGTGTCCTGCACCAGCGCGGCTTCGTCCACTTGCGGCCAGGGCGCGTCGAGCAGATCGCCGAACTCGGCGCCGTAGCCGAGTTCCTGCCACAAGGCGTGGGCGATGTGCGGCGTGGCGGGGTAGAGCACGCGCAGCAGAATGCCGAAGCCTTCGCGCAGCGCAACGGCCATGCCGTCGGCTGCGGCGTCCGCGCCTTCCAGCGCGTTGAGCAGTTTCATTGCTCCCGACACCACGGTGTTGTATTGCATGCGGCCGTAGTCGAAATTCACCTGCTGCAAGGTCTGGTGCACTTCGCGGCGCAGCTTGCGTGCGGCGTCACCCGCCTCGGCTGCGGGCGCGGCCAGGGTGCTGAGCTTCAGCCCGAAGGCCCACACTCGCCTGAGGAAGCGGTGCGCGCCTTCCACCGCGGCGTCGTTCCACTCCAGCGTGGCTTCGGGTGGGGCGGCGAACATGGTGAACAGGCGGGCGGTGTCGGCGCCGTAGCGGTCGATCAGGTCTTGCGGATCGACGCCGTTGTTCTTGCTCTTGCTCATGGTGCCCACGCCGCCGTAGTCCACCGCCGAGCCGTCGGCCTTGAGCTTGGCGCCAATGATCTTGCCCTGCGCGTCGAACACGTTCTCCACCTCGTGCGGCCAAAAGTATTCGATGCCGCCCTGCGGGGTTTTGCGCGAGTAGATGTGGTTGAGCACCATGCCCTGCGTGAGCAGACGGGTGAAGGGTTCGTCGGCCTTGATCAGCCCGAGGTCGCGCATCACCTTGGTCCAGAAGCGCGCATACAGCAGGTGAAGGATGGCGTGCTCGATGCCGCCGATGTACTGGTCCATCGGCATCCAGTAGTCGGTGCGGCCGTCCACCATGGCGTCGTGATTGTCGGCGCAGGTGTAGCGCATGAAGTACCAACTCGAATCGACGAAGGTGTCCATGGTGTCGGTTTCGCGCTTGGCCGGTTTGCCGCACTTCGGGCAGGCCACGTCGACAAAGGCGGCGCACTGGTGCAGCGGGTTGCCGCTGCCGTCGGGAATCAGGTCTTCGGGCAGGACGACCGGCAGGTCTTTTTCCGGCACCGGCACCGCGCCGCAGTGATCGCAGTGGATGATGGGAATCGGCGTGCCCCAGTAGCGCTGGCGGCTCACGCCCCAGTCGCGCAGCCGCCAGGTGGTGCGCTTCTCGCCTAGGCCTTTGGCGGCGAGCAGTTCGGCGACTTTGTCCACCGCGTCTTTGTAGGGCAGGCCGTCGAGCTCACCCGAGTTGACACACACCGCGCGCTGTTTGTCGCCATACCAATCGGCCCAGGCGTCCGTGCTGAAGGTCTCGCCCTCCACCGCGACGACTTGCTGAATGGGCAGGCCGTACTTTTTGGCGAAGGCAAAGTCGCGCTCGTCGTGCGCGGGCACGCCCATCACCGCGCCGTCGCCATAGCTCATCAGCACATAGTTGCCGACCCACACCGGCACTTGCGCGCCGGTCAGCGGGTGGGTGACGAACAGCCCGGTGGGCATGCCCTCTTTTTCTTTCAGGGCGAGTTCGGCTTCGGTGGTGCCGCCTTGCTGGCAGCGCTCGATGAAGGCGGCGAGTTCGGCGTTGCCCGCCGCGGCATGCGCGGCCAGCGGGTGCTCGGGCGCCACGGCGCAGAAGGTCACGCCCATGATGGTGTCCGCCCGGGTGGTGAACACATACAGGCGGCCGCCCTGAATCAGCGCGCCCGAGTCGTCGGCAATGGTGTGCGGGAAGGCGAAACGCACCCCGGCGCTCTTGCCGATCCAGTTCTCCTGCATCAGCCGCACCCTCTCGGGCCAGCCGGCGAGATAGTTCTTGTCTTCGGGATCGGCCACGGCGGCCAGCAGTTCTTCGGCGTAGTCGGTGATCTTGAGGTAGTAGCCGGGAATCTCGCGCTTTTCCACCACGGCGCCGCTGCGCCAGCCGCGGCCGTCGATCACCTGCTCGTTGGCCAGCACGGTCTGGTCCACCGGGTCCCAGTTCACCACTTGGGTGCGGCGCTCGGCGATGCCTTTTTCCAGCATCTTGAGGAACAGCCACTGGTTCCACTTGTAGTACTCGGGCGAGCAGGTCGCCACCTCGCGGCTCCAGTCGATCGCCAGACCCATGGCCTGCATCTGCCGCTTCATATAGGCGATGTTGTCATAGGTCCACTTCGCCGGGGGCACCTTGTTTTTCATCGCCGCGTTTTCGGCGGGCAGGCCGAAGGCGTCCCAGCCCATGGGCATGAGCACGTTGTGACCGTTCATCCGCAGATGGCGGGTGAGCATGTCGTTGATGGTGTAGTTGCGCACATGGCCCATGTGCAGCTTGCCCGAGGGGTAGGGCAGCATGGAGCAGGCGTAGAACTTTTCGCCCGGCTTGTCTTCGCGCACGCGGTAGGCGTCGGTGCTTTGCCAGTGGGCTTGCGCGGCGGCTTCCACCGCGCTGGCGTCATACTTCTCGTTCATCGTGAGGCTTGCAGGTTGAGGCCGCGCGGGCGCCCGGACAAGGATGGTTAAGCGGGCTGCGGCGTGAGGCTGCATGTTAGTGGTCGCGCAGCCGCTTGCGCCCGCACGCAAGCCGGTCTCCAATAAGGCCTTGCACCGACAGCCCATCATCATGTCCCAGACTTCTACTGATTCTCCGCTGCCTCGCATTGTCATCGTCGGAGGCGGTGCCGGCGGGCTGGAACTGGCCACCCGGCTGGGCGACACCCTGGGTCGCCGCCGTCAGGCCGACATTACGCTGATCGAACGCGGCCGCAGTCATCTCTGGAAACCGCTGCTGCACCAGGCGGCGGCCGGCACCCTGGGCATCGACGACAACGAGTTGAACTACCTCGCCCAATCCACCTGGCATCACTTCAAGTACCGGCTCGGCGCCATGGACGGGCTCGACCGCGCGCGTCGCGAAGTGCTGGTCGCGCCCACGTTAGATGAGACCGGGCGCGAAATCGTGCCGCGGCGGCGCATCGGCTACGACATTTTGGTGATCGCCGTGGGCAGCCAGAACAACGACTTCGGCACGCCCGGCGCGGCCGAGCATGCGATTGCGCTGGACACGCCCGAAGACTCCCGGCGTTTTCACCGGCGACTGGTGAATGCCTGCATCGCCGCCAACACCCAGGTCGAGCCGCTGCGCCCGGAGCAACTCAAGGTCGTGGCTATCGGCGCCGGGGCGACCGGGGTGGAGCTGGTGGCCGAGCTGCACAACTCCACGCGCGTGCTGGCCGCCTATGGCCTCGACCGCATCGACCCCGAGCGCGACGTGCGCCTGAGCCTGGTCGAGGCCGCGCCCCGCATCCTGCCCGCGTTGCCCGAGCGGCTGTCGGCCGCAGCCGCAGGCGAACTGGCCAAACTCGGCGTGCAGATGCATACCGGCAAGCGCGTGACCGAAGTCACCGCCACCGGCGTGCGCACCGCCGACGGCGACTTTCTGCCCGCCGAACTGGTGGTCTGGGCAGCGGGCGTCAAGGCCCCGGATTTCCTGCGCGACATCGACGGGCTCGAGACCAACCGCATCAACCAACTGGTCGTGCGCCCCACGCTACAGACCAGCCGCGACGACGCCATCTACGCGCTGGGCGACTGTGCCGCCTGCGTCTGGGAAGGCCATGCCGGCAACGTGCCGCCGCGCGCCCAGGCCGCGCACCAGCAGGCCAGCCTCATCGCCCGACAGATCACGCGGCAATTGCAGGGCAAGCCGCTGCTGGCCTTTCACTACCGCGACTTCGGCTCGCTGGTGTCGCTGGGCGAGCACAGCACCGTGGGCAATCTCATGGGTGGTCTATCGAAGGGCAGTATGTTCATCGAAGGCCATTTCGCCCGCTTCATCTATTGGCTGCTCTACCGCATGCACCTGCACGCCCTGCACGGTTTCTGGAAGACCGCCTTCCTCACCCTGGCGCGCATGATCTCTCGCACCACCGAGCCGCGCATCAAGCTGCATTGAGTTGAACCCGCATTGCTCAGCTGGCAACCCTTCGGGCCGGGGGTCTGGGCGGCGCACTGCCACGTTGCAGTCCGCTTGTGGTGCAATACACCACGGCGCGGCCTGCGCCTCGCATTGCCTCCGCCCAGACCCCCGGCGCGGGGGCATTAATAGCGTGAACAGGCCCTAGGCTGAATCACACGATGAGGAGACAACACATGCGACACAAATCGTGGTTTATGGCGATCGCCACGGTAGCCATGGTTTCAACAGCATGGGCAGACAACTGGATGCCCGTGCTCAAGAACACGCCGCTGCAGCGCTTCAGCCAAGCCGACATCAACCAGCTATCGGAAGAAGGTGCGGCATTTTTGAGCAGCGATGCCACACTTCTGGAATGGCGCAACCCCGAGAGCCGCGCGGGCGGCAGTTTCAAGTTGATCGCCTCGAACACGCAAGAAGGGCGGTTGTGCAAGACCTTTCGGGTGACGCTCTACACCCCGCGTGACCCGGCCAAGTCCGCCCGTTTGCGGGCCTGCCGCCAGCCCGCGGGCGAATGGCGCCTGGTTCCTTAGCAGCCCGTTGGCCAAGTGCTCTGGCGTATTTGAAGGACTCCCATGCGCAAACCTTCCACTCCCCATCCCGGCGCTCAAACCTCGCCGCGTTCCGCCTTTTATTGCCGCTGCGGTGGCGATGAGGCCTCGCAGGTGCAGCGACGACTTGAGCGGGCATTTTCGCGCCGCGATTTTTTGCAGAGCGCGCTGGTTTTGGCTGCAGGCGTTGGCGGGCTGAGCCCTGCCGCTTCTGCGCAGCCAGCGCCCTCTGGTTCGGCAACGGCAGTTGCAACGCCTATGGTTTTGCGCAATGTGCAGCTTTTCGATGGTCGGCGCACCCGCTTGCAGCCAGGCCTGCAAGTCGTGATCGAAGGCGCGCGGATTCGGGCCGTCGAGCCGCAGGGGCAAGGCGCACCGCAGGGTGCGCAGATCATCGACGGAGGCGGCCGGGTGCTCATGCCGGGGCTGATCGATGCGCATTGGCACAGCCTGATGGCGGCCATGTCCATGCAGCACTTGCTCATGGCCGATCCCGCGCTGATTCACTTGGCGGCTGGTTCTGAGGCGCAGCGCACCTTGCTGCGAGGTTTCACTACGGTGCGCGACGCAGGCGGGCCGGTGTTTGCGCTCAAGAGCGCCATCGACCAAGGACTGGTGCAGGGGCCGCGCATTTTTCCAAGTGGCGCCATGATTTCGCAGACCGCAGGGCACGGCGACTTCCGCTTTTTGCACGAGGTCGGGCCGGGCGCGGCCTGTAGCGCGGTAGGCCATGCCGAACACCTGGGCGCGTCGGCCATTGCCGACAGCGCCGACAGTGTGCGCAAGGCCACCCGCGAGCAATTGCTGCGCGGCGCTTCGCAGATCAAGCTCATGGCCGGAGGCGGCGCGTCGTCGCTCTACGATCCACTCGATTCGGTGCAGTTCACCTTGCCCGAACTGCGCGCGGCGGTGGAAGCCGCCGAGGATTGGGGCACTTACGTCATGGCCCACGTCTATCTGCCCAAGGGCATGCAGCGCAGCATTGAGGCTGGCATCAAGGTCATCGAGCACGGCCAGCTGACCGACGAGGCCACCGTGCGCCTGATGGCAGATAAAGGCATCTGGTGGTCTTTGCAGCCCTTCCTGCCGGAGGCCGCCCCGACGCCAATGGCCGATCCCGGCTCGCAGGCGAAGAGCGACGAGATCGCCACCGGAACGCGCCGGGCCTACGAACTGGCGATCAAACACAAGATGCAAACCGGCTGGGGCAGCGACATTCTGTTCGCGCCGGGAAAAACCCATTACCAAACCGTGCGGCTGGTCGCCCTGGAAAATTGGTATTCGCCCCTGGACGCGCTAAAACAGGCCACCTCGCAAAACGGCGAATTGCTGGCGCTTGCCGGTCAGCGCAATCCCTATCTCGGCGCCAAACTGGGGGTGATCGAACCCGGCGCCTGGGCCGATCTGCTGGTGGTCGATGGCGATGTGTCGCGCTCGCTCAAGCCCTTGCTCGAACCCGATCAGCATCTCAAGTGCATCATCAAGAACGGCCGGGTGGTGAAAAACACCTTGTAGGCGCAGGGCCACGTCTTTTGGATTGCCTTGCGCCGCGCCGAAGTGGAGGCGGTGTGGAGGACAATGCCCGTCCACACCACCGGGGGTAGCCCATGAGCATGAAAAAGACAGACCTTGAAAAGCACCTTGCCAAGAAACTCGACGGCAAGCTGAAGTCGGGCACGATCCCGCAGCGCTTCGGTCAGGGCGCCAAGGCCGTGGCCGCGAAAGCCGAGACCAAACCCAAGGAGAGTGCGCCCAAACTGGTGCAACTCACCTGCAAACTGCCCGCTGATCTGGCGCAGCGCCTGCGCGAGCAGGCTGTGACCGTCGAGGGCGGTGTGAATGCCATCTTGGCACAGGCCGCGAGGCAGTGGCTGGAATCGGCTGCGGGGGCCAGCCGGAAGGAATAAGGGTGGGGCGGCAGGGCGAGAGGCTACGATTTGAGCTTAGGCAGAACGGCTGAAAGCGATCAAGCTAGCCCCCAAGCTTGCTGTCGAAGGAGAAGGCAAGTGTTCTCGCACGTTATGGTCGGCGTCGCAAACTTTGACCGAGCAATGGCGTTTTACAAGCCGGTGCTCGATGCACTTGGCGTGCAATTCCGTTTCCAAGAGCCCGAGCGCCCTTGGGCTGGTTGGGAATCTTCGCCGGGTCCAAGGCCCTTGTTTTTGATCGGCCGTCCCGACAACCAGCAACCGCATCAGCCCGGCAATGGGCAAATGGTCGCGTTTCTCGCTCATTCCCGAGAGCAAGTCAATCAGGTTCACGCCTTGGCTCTCGCCAGCGGGGGTACATGCGAAGGCAAGCCTGGTCTGCAGCCTGAGTACCATGCCAACTACTACGGCGCGTATTTCCGTGATCCCGATGGCAACAAGCTATGCGTGGCTTGCCACCAGGCCGAATGAGCGGGCCACAAGAAAGAGCTTGGGGTCAGGTCTAGCGTCACAGCACAGGGCCACCCTGGTTTTCGCACCAAGAGCACGCCTAGGCAAAACAGCATCAACCCACGGCTTTCTTCAGCATCTCACCGACCTGCTGTGGATTGGCGCGCCCGCCGGTGGCTTTCATCACCTGGCCGACCAGGGCGTTGAGGGCTTTGTCCTTGCCGGCGCGGTATTCCTCGACGTTCTTCGGGTTGGCGGCGAGTACGGCGTCGACGGCGGCCTGCAGCGCTGCGCTGTCGTTGACCTGCGCCAAGCCGCGTGCGTCGATGATGGCGGCCACATCGCCGCCGTGCTCGCCCGTCCACAGCGCGGAGAAGACTTCCTTGGCGGTCTTGCTCGACAGGGTGCCGTCGTCGATTTTGCGGGTGAGCGCGGCGAGTTGCGCGGCGCTCACGGGGCTGGCGCCGATGTCGCGCTCGTCGCGGTTGAGCTGGGCGGCAAGTTCGCCCATGATCCAGTTGGCGGCCAGTTTGGGCGCGGCGCCCGCGGCGACGCAGGCCTCGAAGTAGGCGGCGTGGGCGCGGGTCTGGGTGATCTGCGCCGCGGCATCCAGGCTCAGGCCGTGGGATGCGACGAAGCGTGCGGCCATCTGGCCGGGAAGCTCGGGCATGTCGGCGCGCACCCGCTCGATCCACTCGGGCGAGATGACCAGCGGCGGCAGGTCGGGGTCGGGGAAGTAGCGGTAGTCGTGCGCGTCTTCCTTGGTGCGCATGGTGCGGGTCTCGCCCTTGTCGGGGTCGTAAAGCCGGGTTTCCTGCACCACCTTGCCGCCGTCTTCGATGAGTTCGATCTGGCGGCGCACCTCGAATTCGATGGCTTTTTCGAGGAAGCGAAAGCTGTTGAGGTTTTTGATTTCGCAGCGCGTGCCCAAGGGTTCGCCGGGGCGGCGCACCGAGACGTTGGCGTCGCAGCGGAATGAGCCTTCCTGCAGGTTGCCGTCGCAGATGTCCAGCCACATGACCAGCGCATGCAGGGCGCGGGCGTATTCGGCGGCTTCGCGGGCGCTGCGCATGTCGGGCTCGGTGACGACTTCGAGCAGCGGTGTGCCCGCGCGGTTGAGGTCGATGCCGCTGGCGGCGTTGCCCGCGCGGTCGAACAGCCCGGCTTCGTGCAGCGACTTGCCCGCGTCTTCTTCGAGGTGGGCGCGGGTGAGCTGCAGGCGGTGCGGTTTGCCGTCCACCAGAAACTCGACCACCCCGCCCTGCACCACGGGAATCTCGTACTGGCTGATCTGGTAGCCCTTGGGCAGGTCAGGGTAGAAGTAGTTCTTGCGCGCGAAGACGGAGCGCGGCGCGATGGTGGCGCCCAGAGCCAGACCGAGGCGGATGGCGCGTTCCACCGCAGCGCGGTTGGCCACCGGCAACACGCCGGGCAGCGCCAGATCGACGGCGCAGGCCTGAGTGTTGGGCGCGGCGCCGAACGCGGTGGACGCGGCGGAAAACATCTTGGACTGGGTGGAGAGCTGAACGTGGGTTTCCAGCCCGATGACCACTTCCCATTGCATGACAAGATTCCTTGATTAGTTTGAACGGCGAAACGCCGAAAGCAGCAGCGCGGCGCCGATGAACAGGGTGCCAAAACTGCGCTGCAGCCAGAGTTGATGCTGCTTTGATCGCAGGGCGCGCAGCACCCGCGCAGCCAGCAAGGTGTAGCCATTCATCACCACGATGTCGGTGATGAACAGCGACAGCCCGCACAGCAGATATTGCGGCAGTTGCGGCGCGGCGGGGTTGATGAACTGCGGCAGCACCGCCAGCATGAACACCAGCCCCTTGGGGTTGCTGGCGTTGATGAGAAAGCCGCGCAGCACGAGCTGGCCGCGCGTGGGCGGCGTGGTGTTTTTTGCGCTGCCGTCGGCATCGGCCAGCCCATGCGCCGGGGCGCGCCATTGCTGGATGCCCAGCCACAGCAAATAAGCCACGCCGAACCACTTGATCACGCTGAACGCGGTTTCGCTCGCGGCCAGCAGCGCGCCCAGCCCAGCGGCAACCACCACCAGAATGGCGGCGATGCCCAGTTGCAGGCCGAAGATGTTCCACACCCCCACACGCCAGCCGTGCCGCAGCCCCGTGGTCATGCACGAAATCGCGCCCGCGCCGGGCGAGAGGCTGATGAGCCAGCTTGCGGCGAAGAAGGTCAGCCAGGTGTGCAGATCCATCGGCGGGCTCAGAAGGGGCTGCGGCGATGCCAGTCGCTCACCTGCTGGAACTGATGCGCCACCTGCAGCAGACGCTCTTCAGCGAAGTGCGGGCCGATGAGTTGCAGGCCGACCGGGCGGCGCGCGTTGGCCCCCGTGCCGAAGCCCGCGGGCACGCTCATGCCCGGCAGCCCGGCCAGACTGGCCGAGAGGGTGTAGATGTCGGCCAGGTAGTTGGCCAGCGGGTCGGCCTTGTCGCCTCGGTTCCACGCCACCGTGGGCGACACCGGCCCGGCGATCACGTCGCACTGGGTGAAGGCGCGGGCGAAATCGTCGGCGATGAGGCGGCGGATTTTTTGCGCCTGCAGGTAGTAGGCATCGTAATAGCCGTGCGACAACACATAGGCGCCGATCATGATGCGGCGTTTGACCTCGGGGCCGAAGCCTTCGGCGCGGCTCTTGCCGTACATCTCGGCCAGGGCTTTGTATTGCGCCGTGCGATGGCCGAAGCGCACGGCGTCGAAGCGGCTCAGGTTGGAACTGGCCTCGGCGGGGGCGATGATGTAGTAGGCCGGGATGGACAGTTCAGTCAGCGGCAGCGAGACGTCCACCAAGGTGGCGCCCAGGCTCTCGATGGTCTTGAGGGCGTCGCGCACGGCGGATTCGACATCGGCGGCAAGGCCCGTGCCGAAGTATTCGCGCGGCAGGCCGATGCGCAGGCCTTTGAGCGGCTGCGCGGCGGTGGCGCCGGGTAGGGGTTGATCGAGCGCGGCGACATAGTCGGGTACGGCGCGCTGCACGCTGGTGGCGTCGCGCGGGTCGAAGCCGGTCATCGCGGTGAGCAGGGCGGCGCAGTCCCACGCGGTCTGCGCCATCGGGCCGGCCTGGTCGAGGCTGGAGGCGAAGGCGATCATGCCGTAGCGCGAGCACAGACCGTAGGTCGGCTTGATGCCGGTGATGCCGCACATCGCCGCAGGCTGGCGGATCGAGCCCGCCGCTGGAGCCGCCG
This sequence comes from Thiomonas sp. SCN 64-16, assembly GCF_001725585.1. Classification (NCBI taxonomy): domain Bacteria; kingdom Pseudomonadati; phylum Pseudomonadota; class Betaproteobacteria; order Burkholderiales; genus Thiomonas; species Thiomonas sp. SCN 64-16. The sequence goes on from NZ_MEGQ01000010.1 coordinate 78,218, forward strand.
GGAATGGCCGCCAAGTCCCAAGGATTGCGCACCGGGCCGTAAGCCGAGTTCTCGTTGGCCGAGCCCATGGCGAACTCATCCATATTGGTCTTGCCGACCGTGACCATCCCCGCGCCCGCAAAGTCGTCCGCGCCTGAGCCCAGACGGGCGACCACGGTGGCGTCGAACGGGCTGACATAACCGGCCAGCATGCGCGAACCGGCGGTGGCTGGGAGGGTGCGGGTGACGAACACGTCTTTGTGCGCCAGTGGCACACCCAGCAGCGGCCGGGTGTCGCCCGCGGCGCGGGCGGCGTCGGCGGCCTGCGCCGCCTGCAGCGCGCCTTCGGCATCGACGTGGAGGAAAGCGCCCAGATCGGCGTGGGCGGCGATGCGGTCGAGCGCCGCGCGGGTGAGCTCAGCGCTGGACACTTGCCGGGCGGCCAGCGCGGCGGACAGGGTGCGCAGGTCGGCCGTGGCGAAATCGGTCAGGGATGCGCTCATTCGACCACCCTCGGCACGAGGAACAGGCCGTCTTGTGCGTCGGGCGCGTTGCGCAGCGCGGCGTCTCGGATATTGCCCTCGGTCACGGCGTCTTCGCGCAGGCGCAGCGGCATGTCCTGCACGGCGGAGAGCGGGTGCGCCAGCGGCTCGACGCCGTCGGTGTCGACCGCACGCATTTGCTCGACCACGGCGAAAAACGCGTTGAGATCGGTCAGCAGGTGGTCGCGCTCGCTGGCGGTCAGATCCAGCCGGGCGAGTTGCGCCAGGCGGTCGATATCGGGAAGAGTGAGTGACATGGTGGGGCGGCGGCAATCAGGGACGCAAAACAGGGACGCAAAACATGCCGCCCGGCAAGCGGGCGGATTGGGGAGCTTCCCCTGCAGATGGGTGCGGAAAACGTCATTTTATGCGCATGCATGGGTTATGATGCTTCGATTTGGCGCACGGGATTTGACCGAAAAATCAAGCCCGTTTGTTGCTTATTTCACACACCTCCAGAAAGCCGGGCGCGCGGTTGGCGCCCCCATATTCCATGTTCCGAACATTCCGGCAGTATTTTTCGACGGATCTGGCCATCGACCTCGGCACCGCTAACACGCTCATTTATGTGCGCGGCAAGGGCATCGTGCTCGACGAGCCGTCGGTTGTCGCCATTCGCCACGAGGGCGGCCCCAGCGGCAAAAAAACCATTCAGGCCGTGGGCAAGGAAGCCAAGCAGATGCTGGGCAAGGTGCCGGGCAATATCGAGGCCATCCGCCCGATGAAAGACGGCGTGATCGCCGACTTCACCGTGACCGAGCAGATGCTCAAGCAGTTCATCAAGATGGCGCACGACACCCGGATGTTCCGGCCCAGTCCGCGCATCATCATTTGCGTGCCCTGCGGCAGCACCCAGGTCGAGCGCCGCGCCATTCGCGAGTCGGCGCTGGGCGCGGGCGCCAGCGAGGTGTACCTCATCGAAGAGCCGATGGCTGCGGCCATCGGCGCCGGGCTGCCGGTCAGCGAAGCCACCGGCTCGATGATTGTGGACATCGGCGGCGGCACCACGGAAGTCGGCGTCATTTCGCTGGGCGGCACGGTGTACAAGGGCAGTGTGCGCGTGGGCGGCGACAAGTTCGACGAGGCCATCATCAACTACATCCGCCGCAATTACGGCATGTTGATCGGCGAGCCCACGGCCGAAGCCATCAAGAAGGAAATCGGCTCGGCCTTCCCCGGCTCCGAGGTCAAGGAGATGGAAGTCAAGGGCCGAAACTTGAGCGAAGGCGTGCCGCGCAGCTTCACCATCAGTTCCAACGAAATTCTCGAAGCGCTGACCGATCCGCTCAACCAGATCGTCTCGGCGGTGAAAAACGCGCTCGAACAAACCCCGCCCGAACTCGGCGCCGACATCGCCGAGCGCGGCATGATGCTCACCGGCGGCGGTGCGCTGCTGCGCGACCTCGACCGCCTGCTGGCCGAAGAAACCGGCCTGCCGGTGCTGGTGGCCGAAGACCCGCTCACCTGCGTGGCCCGTGGCAGCGGCATGGCGCTGGAGCGCATGGATCGGCTGGGCACCATTTTCACGTCGGAGTAAGCGGCGTTTTTTGTGGTTGTTTTGCGGCGGTTTTTTGATCGGCGATCTTCTCTCGGCGCTCCGCAGTACTTCACTGATCGCGCTGCGCCCCCGAGCCGGGCCGTTTCGATTCGAGCCGCTTCGATTTGAGCCCTTTCCGCCCTGCGTTTGTTCTCGTTCCCATGGCCTACGGCACTCTTGAGCGTTCACCTCCGCCGTTTTTCCGGCAGGGGCCTTCTGCGCTCACGCGGCTGGTGCTGTTCTCCGCGCTGGCCATTTTGCTGATGGCGCTGGATGTGCGGTTCAAGGTCACGCCCATGCTGCGCCAGGGTCTGTCGGTGGCGATCTATCCCTTGCAGCGCATGGCGCAGGCGCCGGTGGACTGGTCGCGGCAACTGAGCGGCTATCTTGAAGCGCCGGCCAAGGCGCAAGCTGAAATCAGCCGACTGCAACGCGCCAATGTGGCCTTGTCGTTGCAGTCCCAGCTCGAAGCGCAGTTGCGGCTGGAAAACAACCGCCTGCGCGGTTTGCTCCAGTTGCAGCAGAGCCTGCCGCCGAAGTCGGTGGCGGCGCAGATCAGTGCGCAGGCCAGCGATCCGTTCAGCCGCACCGTGGTGATCGACCGCGGCCGCCTGCAGGGCGTCGAACTCGGCTCGCCGGTGATCGACGAAACCGGGCTGCTCGGCCAGGTCACGCGCGATTACCCGTGGAGCGCCGAAGTCACCCTCATCACCGACCGCGACGCCGTGGTGCCGGTGCAGAACCAGCGCACCGGCGAGCGCGGCGTGGTGTACGGCGAGCCGGGGCTGGGCCAGGGCGGCATGGAGCTGCGCTGGATGCCTGCTGCCGCCGATGTGCGCGTGGGCGATGTGCTGGTGACCAGCGGGGTGGACGGCATCTATCCGGCGGGCCTGCGCGTGGCGCGGGTGACGGCCGTCACCCGCCAGCGCGATACGGCGTTTGCCCGGGTGATGTGCGCGCCGCTTGCCGATGTCGAAGGCGGACGGCATGTGCTGGTGCTCCAGCCGCTCACGCCGCTGGTGGCGGGGCCATCGGTCAAGGCCACCGAGCCGCAGGTGCAAAAGTCGGGCAAGGCGGTGCCCAAGCCTGCTGCCGCCGCTTCACATTGATCTGACTGCTGTGTCTTTCCTGCCCCGCCGCCGTCGCTCCGATCAGGGCGCCATGCCTTCCGCACGAGCTCCTGCGGGCGGCGCGCGCGAGGTGTTGCTGCTGCCGGTCAACCCCTGGTTCATCGCGCTGAGTCTGCTGATGGCGCTGCTGATCGACTTTTTGCCGCTGGGCCGTCTGGCGTGGATGCCCGATATGGTCGCGCTCACCCTGGTGTTCTGGAATGTGCATCAGCCGCGCCGCGTGGGCATGGCCGTGGCGTTCGTGCTGGGGCTGGCGGTGGATGTGCAGCAGGGTTCGGTGCTGGGGCAGCATGCGCTGGTTTACACGGTGCTGAGCTATTTCGCCATCACGCTGCACCGCCGGCTGCTGTGGTTTCCGCCGCTGCAGCAGGCTTTGCATGTGCTGCCGCTGTTCGTGGCCACGCAGGTGCTATTGCTGCTGGTGGGCATGTGGGCCGGCGGCAGCTTTCCAGGCTGGGCATTTTTGCTGGCGCCGGTTGTGCAGGCGGCGCTTTGGCCCTTGTTGTCCTGGCTGCTGCTGGCGCCGCAGCGTCGCGCACCGGATTCCGACCGCAATCGGCCTTTGTGATGGCGACCGTGCTGAACCTTGCGCCCGCAACGGGCTCAATCTCTATTTACGCCTCTTTGCGATGACCGAGCTGCGCAACATCGAACGCGAGCTGTTCCGCTTTCGCCGCCGCCTGATTCTGGCCGCGGCCGTGGTTGTGCTGAGCTTTGCGCTGCTGATCGGTCGCTGGGTGTGGCTGCAGGTGGTGCGGCATCGGCAGTTTTCGACCCAGGCGCAGGACAACCGCATTGCGCTGGTGCCGATTCCGCCGCAGCGCGGGCTGATTCTCGACCGCAACGGCATCATCCTGGCCAACAACTACGCGGCTTACACGCTGGAAATCACGCCGTCGAAGGTGAAGGGCACATTGCAGGACACCATCGATGCGCTCAAGGCCATCGTGCCCATCACGCCGTTCGACGAGCGGCGCTTCAACAATCTGCTGGGGCAGTCGCGGCGCTTTCAGTCGCTGCCGATTCTCAACAAGCTCAGCGACGATGAGGTGGCGCGTTTCGTGGCGCAGCGCTTTCGTTTTCCCGGCGTGAATGTGCGGGCAAGGCTGTTTCGCAACTATCCGCTGGGCGCGCTGGGCTGCCATCTGCTGGGCTATATCGGCCGCATCAACCAGGCCGAGCAGCAGCGCATCGACGACAGTGACGACGCCAGCAACTACCTCGGTACCGACCATATCGGCAAGCTGGGCGTGGAGCAGGCTTACGAGACGCAGCTGCATGGCATCACCGGCTATGAGGAAGTCGAGGTCAACGCCGTGGGGCGGCCGGTGCGCAAGATCAAGACCGTGGCGGCCACGCCCGGACAGAATCTGGTGCTCGGAGTCGATATCCGCCTGCAAAAGCTCATCGAAGACCTCTACGGCAAGCGGCGCGGGGCTTGCGTGGCCATCGATCCGCGCAACGGTGAAGTGCTGAGCTTTGTCTCCATGCCCACCTTCGATCCCAATCTGTTCGTCGACGGCATCGATCAGGTCAACTGGGACGCGCTCAACACCTCGCCCGACCGGCCGCTGCTCAACCGCGTGTTGCGCGGCACCTTTCCGCCGGGCTCGACTTACAAGCCTTATCTGGCGACGGGCGCGCTGACCGACGGCATCCGCACCGCGCAGTGGAGCTTTCACGACCCCGGTTTTTTCATGTTCGCCGGACACCGTTTTCGCGATGACGTGCCAGGCGGGCATGGCATCGTCGATATGCACAAGGCCATACAGGTGTCGTGCGACGTGTATTTCTACATGGTCGCGCACGATTGGGGCGTGGACGGCATGGCCAAGTGGACGCAGCAGTTCGGCTTCGGTCAGGCCACCGGCATCGATCTCAAGGGCGAGGCCAAGGGCGTGCTGCCTTCGCGCGAGTGGAAGCGCAAGGCCTTTCGCAGCCCGGCGCAGCAGCGCTGGTATCCCGGCGACACCATCAGTCTGGGTATCGGCCAGGGCTACAACAGCTTCACCCCGCTGCAGATGGCCACGGCGCTGTCCACGCTGGCCAATCAGGGCACGCGCTACGAGCCGCGCGTGGTGCGTGCGATCGAAGACATGGGCACGCGCCGCTTCACGCCGGTGGTCGCGCCAGTGGCCCAGCGCATCGACCTCAATCCGGCGTACTGGCAGGTGGTGCACGGCGGCATGATGGCGGTGAATCAGACCGGCGGCACGGCGGCGGAAGCCTTCAAGGGCGCGCCTTACACCACGGCGGGCAAGACCGGCACCGCGCAGGTGTTCAGCGTGGGCCAGAACCAGACCTATGACGCCAAGGACATCGCCCATCATCTGCGCGACCATGCGCTGTACGTGGTTTACGCCCCGGCCGACAACCCGGTGATCGCCCTGGCGATGATTGTGGAAAACGCCGGATTTGGTGGGGTTGCGGCCGCGCCCATCGCGCGCAAGGCGCTCGACTATCACCTGCTCGGCCTCTACCCCACCGACGAGGAAATCGAGAAAATCAGCGGCGCCAAGCCGCAGCCGGTGCAGTTTGCCTATGCGGGCGAGCGTGAAGGCGTGCCGATCATTCCTGGCGCCAAGCCACCGCCTGTTCCGGCGACATCCGCCCCGGCGGGCGCTGCTTCTGGAACTGCTTCTGGAGTCGCCGCAATGGGGGCCGCAGGAGTTGCGGCGAAGCCCGCACCTGCACCGGCGGCAGCGTCCAGCGCGCGCGCCCAGCCCACCGCCTTCGATGCGGAGGCCGTGGGCAACTACCCGCGCACCGCCTGCACGGGCGGGCTGCGCGCGCCGCTGTTCACCCGCTTCGGCGCCCGGCCCGATGTGAGTGATGAATCGGAAGGGGTAAGGCTATGAGCGCAACCTTCGGCCGTCCGCCGCTCTGGCGGCGAGTGCGCCCCTATCTCACCGGCTTCGATGCGCCACTGGCCGCGGCGCTGCTGTGGCTGGTGGCCATCGGTTGCATCGTGCTGTTCTCCGCCCTGCAAGATGCGCATGTGCCGTTCGACGACCATCTGCGCAATCTGGCCATCGGTTTTCTGGTGCTGTTCGTCGCGGCGCAGGTGCCGCCGCAGCGGCTGATGCAGATCGCCGTGCCGGTCTACACCTTTGGCGTGGCGCTGCTCATCGCCACGGCCCTGTTCGGGCTGGTGCGCAAGGGTGCGCGCCGCTGGCTCGATCTGGGCGTCACCGTGGTACAGCCGTCCGAGGTGATGAAAATCGCCGTGCCGCTGATGCTGGCGTGGTATTTCCAGAAGCGCGAGGGCCAGATCCGGGTGAAGGATTTTTTCATCGCCACGGCTTTGTTGCTGCTGCCGGTGGCGCTCATCGCCAAGCAGCCCGACCTCGGCACCGCGCTGCTGGTGCTGCTCACCGGGGCCTTCGTCATCTTCTTCGCCGGGCTGTCGTGGCGGGTCATCGCGTTGCTGTTTGCGCTCGCCGCCGCCAGCGCGCCGGTGATGTGGCACTTCATGCACGACTATCAACGGCAACGGCTGATGATGTTGCTCGACCCGCAGAGCGATCCGCTGGGCAAGGGCTTCAACATCATCCAGAGCATGATCGCCATCGGCTCCGGCGGAGTGTTCGGCCAGGGCTACCTGCACGGCACCCAGGCGCATCTGAACTTCGTGCCCGAGTCGCATACCGACTTCGTGTTCTCGGTGCTGGCCGAGGAGTGGGGGCTGGCCGGCAATCTCATGCTGCTGGCCGCCTATACCTTCTTTATCGTGCGGGGGCTGATGATCGCCGCCAACGCCCCCACGCTGTTCTCGCGCCTGCTGGCCGCGTCGGTCACGCTGATTTTTTTCATCTACGCCTTCGTCAACATGGGCATGGTGTCGGGCATCCTGCCGGTGGTCGGCGTGCCGCTTCCCTTTGTCAGCTATGGCGGCACCGCGCTCATCACCCTCATGCTCGGCGCGGGCATGCTGTTTTCCATCGCCAAATCCAAGCGGCTGGTGCAGAGCTGAACACTCGGTAGTTGGAGATTCGCGCGGGATCATCCATAAATTCGATATCCGTCAGCCAAAGAAATCCCTGTTTTTGCTGCGCTGCTTCTGCGCATAATCGGCACTCCAATCATCATTACAACTGGAGGGGTCGAATGAAAATCGCTCGAAGGGGTTTGCCCAAGGGGTGGATAGGGGCATGGCTGTTCGCGCTCGCTGCGGTGACGAGCGCCGCGCAGGCGGCTGTGCTGCCGGGCGCGCTAGTGACGCCGCCCTGGCTGCATGACCACGCGAAGCAGGTGCAGATCGTCGATATCCGCGACAGCCTGGGCTCGCTCACCAACGATCCCAAGTACGCCACGGTCAATGGGCAGAAGGTGCTCGAAGAGGTGGGTGGGCATATTCCGGACGCGCTGTCAGTCAACTTCTGGGGCCTGCGACAAAAGCATGTGATCGACGGCAAGACGATCGACTTCATGTTGCCCACAGCCAAGGAGTTTGAGGAAACCATGCAGGCCGTGCAATTGGAGCCGGGAAAACCCATTGTGATCGTGCCTACTGGCGACGACGCCACCTCGCTGCAGGAGGCGGCGTTCTTCGCCTGGGAACTGCAGGTGTTTGGCGTGCCGCAGGAGCAGATTGCGATTCTCAACGGCGGCATGCACGCCTGGACTTCGGCCGGTTATGACGTGGATACCGACGCCATCGCTCCTATGAGTTCCAGCAAGTGGAAGGCCCAGGCGCCGAACCCGGCGCTGCTGGCGACGACTGCCGAAGTGCAGGCGGCGCAGCGTGCGCATGGTCTGCTGCTGGACGCGCGCCCGTTGGCTCAGATCGCGGGCCTCGAGCGCACGCCCGTGGTGCCGGCTGCCGGAAGACTGGCCGGCGCCTCTCCCCTGCCCGCCGAGCTGTTTTATCGCAACGCGGATGATGGCTCCTGGCGGTTTCTCTCTGCGCACGTCTACCGCAAGGTGCTGGCTGGTGGCGGCGTGCAGCGCGTCGCTCCGGGCATCGTGTACTGCAACACCGGGCAGTACGCGGCTGGCGCCTGGTTCGTGATCGACCGCATCATGGGGCGCAAGGGTCTGCGCGAATATCCCGGCGGCATGAACGAGTGGGAACAGCGCGGTCTGCCCGTGGTCAGTTTCTGAGCGCCCGTTTGCGTAGGGCCGGCCGCGTGCCGGGCGGCCCTGCGCAAAGTGCGTCGGCAAGTGGCGACCAACAGCCGGTGACGGGGGATACACCCTGATGCAAATGCCGTCGTCAACGCGTGATAAAAAGCATTAAAAACATTCAATCCATACCGAGGAGACAAACATGATTCATACCCCCCTTCACCGCCAGCTGATGCGCCCTGCGCGCCATCTGACTCTGGCTTTTGCCCTGCTGGGCGCCGGTCTGATGCAGGCCCAGGCGGCCAATCCGTCGATGCTGAACGACTTCAAGTTCGACGCGCCGACCTACATTCACAAGCTGCCGTTCGCCAAATACGACGTGGTGTTGCAGGTGAGCGAAGATGAACCCGCCCGCTGGGATCTGGTGCTCAACAATGCGCAGAACATTCTCGACGCCGTGGGCCAGGAAAATGCGCGCGTAGTCGTGGTGGCCTATGGCCCGGGGCTGAAGATGCTGTTCAAGAACAGCCCGGAGGCCAAGCGCATTTCCTCGTTGAACGATGAAGGCATCGAATTCGACGCTTGCCACAACACCATGGAAGGCATGGCGAAAAAACTCGGCCACCTGCCGGTACTGGTGCCGCAAGCGGTCATCGTGCCCGCCGGGGTGTTGCGCATCATGCAGCTCGAACACGCGGGGTTTGAATACATCAAACCCTGACGTGACGGGCTGATTGTTTTCGCGGCTTTGGCAGGTCTGTAGGGCCGATCTGCACGATTCAAGTAACCCCTTGCGCGGGCTGCGCTGCGGCATTGACGGTCTCTTGCAGGCGGGTCGGCTCGACTTGTGCGAAAGCGATCAAGCCCTGCAGCGCGGCCACATAGGCCAGCAGTGCCTCACGACCCGTAGTCGTTAGCGAGTAGACGGTTTGCGGGCGTGGTCCGTCGCTGGTTTTGTGAGATTGCACATAGTCTGCGGCGAGCAGCTTTTTCAAGTGGGCATCGAGGTTTCCGTCAGACACCCCGATCAGGCGCTTGAGGTCGGAGAACGTGGCTTGTCCCGCACCAGCCAGATAGGCCGCGATCTGCGTGCGCAGCGGCTGGTGCAGCAAGGGATCAAGGGCGTCGATGCTCACGGCGCGGGCGGATTCAGTGCGTCCATCTGGAGGTGCAGCACGGCGGCATCTTTTCCGTCCTTGCCGGGGATGTGCATCTGGAATTGGGTCTTGAGCATCTGGTCCCAGGGCATCCAGTGCTGGCCGTCCAGGCTGGCGTATTGCCGGTAGCCATAAATGCCGCGCTTTAGCACGATGTGCAGGGTGGATTCGGCGCCCCGGGTGAAGGCGCTGCCGTCCACCACGGTGCGGATGGGCAGCGGCGTCCCGGCGGGGAAGTACAGCACATAGGCGTCGCCGCTGGGTAGCGGCTGCCCCAAGGTAACCACGGGTAGCTTGGACGTTTCGGCCGCCGTGGGAGCGGGGCCGGGGGGCAGGCTGCTGCAGGCCGCCAGCGAGGCGCAGGCGAGCAGTAGAGGCAAGAGCAGGTTTCGCATCAAAAACTCCAGTTGGGGTTGAAAGAGGGCGGATCAGGACGGGTCGTGTGCGGTCATATTCACCACCAGCCCGATTTGCAACTGCGGGCCGATGCCCGGTTGCAGCGTGGCGCGCATCCAGGGAATGAGCAGGGCCGTTGGATAGCCTTCGTGCTGCCAAGGACCTGCGGGGTAGCGCCATTGCCCCGTCGGCCGACCGTGTTCGACCAGCACTTCCACCGGGCGTTTGAGTACCAGGGGCAGCACCGAACTGGCGCTGGGAGAAAAGGCATCGCCCGACACCTCGACGTGCACCGGTATGGACAGCCCGGCAGGCAGCAGCACGGTCTGCCGCGTCAGCGGATTGCGGGCATATTCCTGCAAAGTCTGCAGCGGAGCGGCGGCGGGCTGCTGCGCGTCGGCCAGACGCTGTGCCAGCAGCGGCGGGACAAGCACCACGCCCAGCCAGAGCAGCAGCTTGGCGCCGCGCAGCCAAAACGGTGTCGACCTTGCATGCCTTTGGCCCTGCAGCAGGGCGAGTAGCGGCATTCCGAGACCGAAGGCGGCTGCGGCCAGGTACTGCAAGGACTGTGCATCCAGACGAAACAGCACCGAGCAGACCCCGAGGGCGATGAGCAGGCCGCCGACCCACTCGACCGTCTGCTCCGAAAACAGGCCATGCACATACAGACCCAGGCCGACGAGCACCAGCCAAAGGGGGAAGACGAGGTAGGCGCCGCCAAAGAAAAAGGTGGCGAAGGTGCCCAGCACGCCGGCCGACAGCAGCAGCCACCACACCTTGAGCACCTGGCGATGGATGAACGACCAGAGCTCGTCGCGCGCCAGCTTGGCTCGCCGGGTGAGCTGCCAGTCCAGCAGGCTGACCGCACCGAGCAGCAGGGACATCAGTCCCAGCCAGGCCATGGCGCGCGTTGCGGGGTCGGGGATCTGATCGGCGGTCAACAGGTGGTTGCTGACCAGGGCCAGACCGCCAAAGCTCGTCCCCCACAGAATCAGGCTATGAGACTCCAGGCGCAGGCTGCGCTGCCCGGCGCCCAGCATGGCGTGGATGCTGTCGAGCTGCTGTGAGGCGATGGATGGCATGCGATCTCCCTGAATCACTCTGTTTCGCAGAGCTTATTACTCTGCGAAACAGAGTGTCAAGCGGAGATTCGCCGAAGTCAGGCATTTTTCAGGCCTGTGAGCGCGTCGTCGAAGGCGTTGATCAGCGCATCTGCATCGGCCTGGGTGTGCGCCGGGCTGGCCAGCAGCATGTTGTGAAAGGGGGTCAGCAGCACGCCGCGGTTGAGCAGCGCCAACTGCAGCGCGGGCTCCAGCGCGTCGTCGAAGGCGGCGCGGGCCTCGCTGCCGTTGCGCGGGCGTTGAGGGGCGAACTGCACTTCGCAGCGTGCGCCGATGCGCGTTACCGTCCACCGAAAACCGTGGTTCTCGATCAAGCGCTCCAGCCCGTCGGCCACACGGTTGGCAATGGCGAACATATGAGCGTAGGCGGCCTCGGTCATCACTTCGGCCAACATGGTGCGCATCAGTCGCAGGGTGAGCAGCCCCGCTGACAGGGTGCTGCCGATGCCGGAATGGCCCGGCGGCGATGCGGTCTTGACGGCTTGCATGCGCGCGCCGACTTGCGTTGTGAAGCCATAGGCCGCACCCGGCGTGCCTCCGGCGATGGGCTTGCCCAAGACGAGCACATCGGGCCGCAGATCGTTCGCCCGGCAGTAACCGCCGGGGCCGCAGGAGATGGTGTGCGTCTCGTCCATCACCAGCAGCGCGCCGTGCTCGCGGGTGAGCGCGCGCACGGCTTCGAGAAAATCGGGCTCGGGCAAGACCATGCCGATATTGGTGAGCACCGGCTCGGTGAGCACGCAGGCGACGTCGCCAGCGGCCAGCGCGGCCCGCAGGCCGTCGAGGTCGTTGAACTCGACCACGCGGGTGAAGGCCGCCAGATCGTGCACTTGTCCGAGCAGGCTCGGCCGGGTGTGGGCGGCCCCCTGCGCGTCGAGATCGACGAACACATCATCGACCGTGCCGTGATAGCAGCCGTTGAACACCACGATGTGCTGGCGCCCGGTGAGTGCGCGCGCCCAGCGCAGCACGAAGCGGTTGGCATCGCTGGCCGTGGCGGTGAACTGCCACATCGGCAGGCCGAAGCGCTGCTCCAGCAGGTCAGCGACTTCAAGCGCGACTGTGGACGGCAACATGGTGGTGGCACCAAACGCGCCGTGTTCCGCCAGGGTGCGGGCGATGGCTGCGGGGCTGTGGCCGAACATGGCGCCAGTGTCGCCCAGACAAAAGTCGATGATGGCGTGGCCGTCCACATCGAACAATCGGGCGCCCTGCGCCTTGTCCACATAGAGCGGCACGGGCGAAGGCGCATCGGCCATCCAGTGCAGGGGCACGCCGAACAGAAAGTGGCGCTGCGCCTGCTGGTGCAGCGCGACGCAGCGCGGATGTGCGGCCAAGAAGCGGGCGGCCTCGATCGCGTGAAAGCGGGCAATGCGGTCGGCGGGAAGGCTTGTGGGGCTCATGACGGTGGGCGCTGGAAAATGTGCAATTGAGGGCGCGATGGAAAGCGGCCGACGCGCAGTATCGCCAAGCCTGCGAGCGTCTGGCAAGCCCCGAAATGGCCCCGCGCGCGGTGGGCGAAGTGGTTCTATCGTTCCTGAAAAAATGTCGATATGGTTCAGACCGCTTGCAGGGCTTCATTGGCGTGGACTGAACTTCGCAGTCCGTTCACTTATTCGAAAAATATGGTTCAACACGCTTTTGCCTATCTGTCGCAGCAACGGTTTCTCGGCGCAGCAGCCAGCGCCGAGAATGCGCCGACGCCCCGCTTCGGCGTGGCCGGCGTGGCCTGGGACGGGGCGGTGACCAACCGCCCCGGCGCCCGATTCGGCCCGAACGCCATCCGCAAGGCCAGCCAGATGCTGTGCGATGCCACGCACCCGTTTTTCGATCTTTCGCCTACCGCAGATCTGTGCGATCACGGCGATCTGTATCTGCCCAACACCAGCCTGGAGACCATGCGCGCCGCGCTCGAAGCCCAGGCGCGAACACTCTTGGCGCATCAGCACATGGTGTGGCTGGGTGGCGATCATTCCATCACCTTGTCTTTGCTGCGGGCTTTGCGTGCGGTGCATGGCCAGCCGCTGGCGGTGCTGCATTTCGATGCGCATTGCGACACCTGGACCGACCACTTCGGTGAGCCATCGGGGCACGGTACCTGGGTTTACGAGGCGGTGCAGGAAGGGCTGGTGGTGCCGCAGAGCTTCGTGCAGGTGGGCATACGCTCGGCCGCCGAGCGCGAGGCGCGTGAATACGTCAACGCCATCGGTGGCCGGGTGATCACCGCGCGCGAGCTGCGCGGCCTGGAGAGTCCGTCGCAGCTTGCACCGATCACCGCCGACATCCGCGCCAGGCTGGCCGCGAGCAACGCCCCGGTGTATGTCACGCTCGACATCGACTGTCTCGACCCCGCCTTCGCCCCCGGCACCGGCACGCCCGAGCCCGGCGGCTTGAGCAGCGCGCAAGTGCTGTCGCTGCTTGAAGAGTTGTGCGCCATGCAGCTGCCCTTTGTCGGCATGGACTGCGTGGAGGTGTCGCCGCCCTACGACCACGCCGAACTCACCTCCAACATCGCGGCGTTGTGCGTCTGGACTTATCTGTGCGCGCGGCTCGCTTCTGAAAAAACTGTCTCCCCCTGACCCGGAAGGATCCCGCGCATGATGCGGCTGGAACAACAGGCGCAGCGCCTGATCGAGAACTCGTACTACGTTGACTCCGCGCAGGCCGCGCCGCGCCACGCGCCCCTGCAGGGCGAGGTGCAGACGGATGTATGCATCGTCGGCGGGGGTCTGGCCGGGCTGTCGGCCGCGCTGGAACTGCGCAAGCGCGGCATGCAGGTGGTGCTGCTCGAAGGGCGACACATCGGCTGGGGCGCTTCGGGCCGCAACGGCGGCCAGGCGCTGGCGGGCTATGCCAGCGAGATGGAGCCGTTCGAGCGCCAGCTCGGCGCCAAGAGCGCGCATTTCGCTTGGGAAATGTCGCTCGACGCCATTCGCCTGCTGCGAGAACGCATCGCCCAATACGCCATCGACTGCGACTGGACGCCCGGCGCGATGAGCGTAGCAGTCACGCCCAAGAAAGCCCGCGCGCTGCATGCCTGGGCCGAACATATGCAGCGCGAATACGGCTACACCCATCTGCAGAGCTTCGACGCGCAGCAGACCCGCAGCCTCATCGCCAGCAAACGCTATTGCGCCGCAGTGCTGGACGATTTCGGCGGCCACCTGCACCCGCTCAACTACACCTTGGGACTCGGCCGCGCCGCTCTCAACGCCGGGGTGGTGCTACACGAGCAATCGCCCGTCATCAGCGTCAAACCCGCGGCGCAGGCCGGTGGCGGCAAGGCCCTGGTGCAAACCTCGCAGGGTAGCGTGCGAGCGCGCCATGTGCTGCTTGCGGGCAATGTTCAGCTTGGCGATGTGGCGCCGCGGCTGTCCCGGCGCATCATGCCCGTGGGCACCTACATCATCGCCACCGAAGCGCTCGGCGCGCAGCGAGCGAAGTCTCTGGTGCGCAACCGCGCCTGCGTGTGCGACACCCAGTTCGTGCTCGATTACTACCGCCTCACCGGTGACGACCGTCTGCTGTTCGGCGGCCGGGTGAGCTATTCCACCGCCACCCCGCGCGATCTGGCGGCCACCATGCGCCGCAGCATGCTGGCGGTATATCCGCAACTCAGCGACGTGAAGATCACCCACGCCTGGGGCGGCTTTGTCGACATCACCATGAACCGCGCGCCCGATTTCGGCCGCATCGCGCCCGACGTGCTGTATCTGCAGGGCTTCTCGGGCCACGGTCTGGCGCTCACCGGCATGGCGGGGCAGCTGGCCGCCGAGGCCATCGCCGGACAGGCCGAGCGCTTCGACCTGTTCACCCGCCTGCGCCACAAACCCTTCCCCGGCGGCGACCTGCTGCGCACCCCCGCGCTGGTGCTGGGCATGCTGTGGTACCGGCTGCGCGATCTGGTTTGAAGAAGGCTTAACCGCTCTGCGGCGTTGGAGTGTGATTCCCCAAACTCAAGGCAAAACACCTTCGCCCTGCTGGCGATTTCTGCGGGTACACCCTCGTTGTTTGGCGAAGTTTTTCACCGCTATATAACGTGCGCTCACACGGGTTACACGAGGTTTCAATTCATCCCGGTTCCTACTCTATCTCTTTTCCAGTCGCCTCCCTATAGTCGTCCAAATTCGCAAAAAACGTCATTTCAGTTCGTTGACACCACAGGAGACAGGCATGAACAAGGAAGACTCGAATGAGCAGGTTCAGATGGATCGTCGCACGCTGATCAAGGCGGGCGGCGCTGCGGGTTTGGCCGCTTTGCTGGGCACGCAGGTGCCGAGCTGGGGCGCTAGTGAGACGCCGGTGAAAATCGGGCTGATTGATCCCATCACCAGCACCTTTGCAGCGCTCGGGCAGAGCGAAATCAAGGGCGCCAAATTCGCTGAAGCCGAGATCAACAAGGCGGGCGGCGTGATGGGCCGTCCTCTGCAGATCTTCGTGGAAGACAGCGCGGGCAACCCCGGCACTGCGGTGGACAAGGCCTCGCGTCTGCTGAGCCAGAACAAGGTGGACTTCCTCATGGGCACGGTCAACTCCGCGGCCTCGCTGGCCGTGTCGCAGTTTGCCAATCGCCACGACAAGCTCTTCGTCTGTACCGGCGGCCACGTCGATAGCCTGACCGGCAAGGAGTGCAAGACCACGACCTTCCGCACCTGCTCGACCACCTGGATGCTGACGGCCGGTGACTTCGAGACGCTCTACAAGAAATTCGGCAAGAAGTGGTACTTCCTGACCACTGACTACGCCTTTGGTCAGTCTGAGCAGGCCGACTACACCACACAGCTCAAGAAGGCGGGAGGCTCCGTGGTGGGCGGTGCGCTGGTGCCCGTGGGGGCGACCGATTTTTCGTCCTATCTGATCGACGTGAAAGCCAAGTCGCCCGACGTGCTGTGCCTGCTGCTGGCCGGTAACGATCAGGTCAACTGCATGAAGCAGATCGCGCAATTCGGCATCAACAAAGACATCGCCGTGGGCGGCGCTTTGTTCGAGCTGGAGCAGGCGCAGGCATTGCCCGAGGCGGCTCGCTACGGCTGGTGGACCATGGAGTGGTACTGGAACCAGCCGAACACCCCGCATGTGGCGGATTTCGTCAAGCGTTACGCCGCAGCCAATAAAGGGGAATACCCGACGGCGCGCGCATGGTTTGGTTTTGCCACCACGCATGCCATACGGCTGGCGGTGGAAAAGGCCAAGTCGCTCGAAACGGCCAAGGTGGTCAAGGCGATGGAGGGGCTGGTTCTGCCCCCGGAGATCGCGCTTCAGCCCGGCAATGTGTTCTACCGTCCGCAGGATCACCAACTGATGCTGGGCATGTTCCCGGGGCACGTGATCCAGACCGGCAAGTACCCGAACCTGTTCGACGTTTCGGGCATCGTGCCGGGCGAGAAGATCGCGCTGCCGCCTTCAGAAACCGGCTGCGTGCTTCCGCGCGCCTGAAGCGCCACTGCGCGTGCCTGCGGCCCCGCCACTGCGCGGGTCCGCAGCCTGTCCATCTGCTGCTGCGGAGGCATTGCCTTGAATCTCGTCCTTATCTTCAATACGTTCAACGGCCTGATCACCGGAGCGTTCTATGCGCTGCTGGCGCTCGGCCTGGCGCTCATACTCGGGCTGAACAACACCATCAATTTCGCCCAGGGCGCGTTCATGGCGCTGGCGGCCTACTTTGCCTACACCCTGGAGCCGAGCCTGGGCTTCTGGGGGGCGCTGGCCGTGGCGCCGCTGCTCGCCGGAGTGCTGGGTCTGGTGGTCGAGGTGTTTCTCATTCGCCGCCTGTACAAACGCGATCCGCTGTATTCGCTTTTGCTAACCTTCGGTCTGGCGCTGATCATGCAGGACGTGATCCGCACCGTCTGGGGCGCCAACGGGGTGCCGCTGTCCATCCCGGAATCGCTGGGACATCCCCTCAGTCAGACCTACTTCTTTCTCACCGGCTACCGCCTCTTTGTTGTCGCGGTTGCCCTGGTGGGCACTGCCGTGCTGTTCGCCGTGCTGCGCTACACCCGACTGGGCATCCGCATTCGCGCCGGCAATGCCGATCTCGAAACCGTATCGGCGCTTGGTGTGAACATTTACCTGCTGCGCACCGCGAACTTTGTCATCGGCATCGTGTTTGCGGGCGTGGCGGGCATTCTGGCTGCGGGTCAGCTCGGGCTGGAGCCGACGATGGGAGACGGCCTGCTGATGCCGGCCTTTGTCGCCATCGTGGTCGGGGGCGTGGGTTCCTTGCTGGGTTCTCTGCTGGGCGGTCTGCTCATCGGGGTGGCCTCGGGCATCACCACGGCCTACTTTCCCGCCGCGAGTGAGGCGGTGATTTACCTCATCATGGGGCTGATGCTCGTGGTGCGACCGCGCGGACTCATGGGACAGGAGGGATTGTTCGAATGAGTACGCCTGCCTATACCGCTCCACCTCCCCGATCTGCCATGCAAACATCCAACCTCAAACAGCATCTCGGCACCGGCATTCTGGCGCTGGTGCTGCTCACCGCCCCGGCCTGGCTGCATTATGTCGGCGGCTACAACGACATCGCCTCGCGCGTGCTGATCTACGGCCTGGCCGCCATGGGGCTGAATCTGCTGCTCGGGCATACCGGCGGCCTGTCGTTCGGGCATGCCGCCTATTTCGGGCTGGGCAGCTACGGCGTCGGCTTGATGCTCAAGTACATGACGCACAACGTGCTGTTGGCGCTGCTCGGGGGTACTTTGCTGGGGGGCGTTGTGGCCGCCGTGCTCGCGCCCATCGCCGTGCGTCGTCGCGGCATCTACTTCGCCATGATCACCATTGCCATCGGACAGATGTTTTATTTCATCGCCATTCGCTGGCAGGCGGTGACCGGGGGCTATGACGGGCTGACCGGCTTTTCCCGGCACACCCTGCATCTGTTTGGGTTCGACTGGACGATGGGCTCTCTGGGCTTTTATTACCTCGTCGTGGCCTGCTTCGCGCTGGGCGCCCTGGTGCTGTGGATCGTGCTGAACTCTCCGCTGGGGCACACCTTTGTGGCCATCCGCGAAAACCAGAAGCGGCTGACCTTTCTCGGCCTGCCGGTACAGCGCTATGCGGCGATTTCCTTCGCGCTGTCTGGCCTGATCGTGGCGCTGGCCGGTGGCCTCAACGCCTTGCTCGACAACTTCACCTCGCCCAACACTTTGAACTACACCTTTTCAGGCGACTTGGTGGTGATTGCGGTGCTGGGCGGAATGCGCAACTTCTGGGGGCCGCTGGTCGGGGCGGCCATCTTCGTGCTGGTGCGGGATTACGCCAGCTCGGTGACAGACAACTGGATGTCCGTCATCGGCCTGATCTTCGTGCTGTCGGTACTGTTTTTCCCGCTGGGTGTGATGGGGTTTTTACAGCGCAAGGGGAAGCCATCATGAGCTTGCTGCAGCTGCACAACGTCTCGCGCCGCTTTGGCGCACTCAAGGCGCTGACTGACATTTCCATCGAGGTGCAGCCCGGAGAGTTGCGCGCGGTCATTGGCCCCAACGGCGCGGGAAAGACCACGCTATTCAACCTGATCAGCGGGTTTTTCCCGCCGAGTGAAGGGCAGATCACCTTTGACGGCAGGCCCATTCAGACGGTCAATCCCGGTGAGCTGGTCAAGCGCGGCATCATCCGCACTTTCCAGATCACCGAGATCTTCCGCTCGCTCACGGTGTATGAAAACCTGCGCATTGCCGTTGAGGTGGCACAGGGCGTGAACCTGCGTCCCTGGATGGGTCGCGCCCTGCGTAAACGCATCGACGATCAGGTGGATGAGTTGATGCATCTGGTGAAGATCAGCGGCAAAGCGGACCGGGTCACGGGCGAGATGTCGCACGGCGACCAAAGGGTGGTCGAGGTGGGCATTGCGTTGGCCCGCCGTCCCAAGCTGCTCCTGCTCGATGAGCCCACCGCCGGGATGGGAGATGAAGAGACGCACCACATGACCGCGCTGATCCGTGATCTGAACAAAAACCAGGGCATCGCCACCCTGTTCGTGGAGCATGACATGGAAATCGTGTTCGGCATCGCCGATCGCATCACCGTGCTCGACAACGGTACGCTGCTCGCCGAGGGCACGGCCGATGAAATTGCCAACAACGCACGGGTGCAGGCGGCTTATCTGGGTCAAGCGGCCTGACCGCCCTGACCCAAGCCGACATCTCCACAGGACTCTCCGCTTATGACCGCCGTTCTCGAACTCGACAACATTCATACCTACTACGACAAAAGCCATATTCTCAAAGGCGTGTCGATGACCGTGGGCGAAGGCGAACTCGTCGCGCTGCTGGGCCGCAATGGCGCTGGCAAGACCACGACGATGCGCTCGGTCATGGGGCTGACGCCGCCGCGCCAGGGCAAGATCAAATTCTTCGGCAAGGACATGACCGGCGCCTCGCCGCACCGCATTGCGGGCCTGGGCGTGGGTTATGTGCCCGAGGGACGCAAGATCTTCGGGCACCTCACGGTGCACGAAAACCTGCTGGTGGTGCACGAAACGCCGGGGCGCTGGAATATCGATGGCGTGTACCAACTCTTTCCACGTCTGCATGAACGCCGAACCAGCAAAGGCGGGCGCCTTTCAGGCGGCGAGCAGGAGATGCTGTCCATTGCGCGCGCGCTGCTGCTCAACCCCAAGTTACTCATCCTTGATGAACCTTCGCAGGGTTTGGCGCCGGTGATCGTGCAGGAGGTGATGCGCACGGTGGGACGCATGAAGGACGAAGGAATTTCCGTGTTGCTGGTTGAGCAGAACGCTTTTCTCGCGCTGCAACTGGCTGATCGCGCCTACGTGCTTTCTGAAGGCGAGATTGTCTTTTCGGGTGATGCGGCCGCCTTGCGCGACGACAAGACCCGGATGGAGCAACTGGCGGGCGTGGCCCACGCTGCTTGATTGCGGCTTCAGTCGGGAAGCTGGCTGCGGATGAGCATGCACAACTTCTGCGCCCAGGGCGGTACGCGCTCGGTGGGCACATAGGCATAGCCGAGAATCAGCCCGCGGCGCTGCGGTGCGCCGAGGTAATAGCGCGATAGCGGCCGCACCGTCATGCCCTGCGCATCGGCGGCGCGGGCGATGGCCTCGTCGTCCACACCCGGCGTGTTGAACAGCAAACAGAGGTGCAAGCCGGACTCCTGGCCGGAGATCTGCACCCGGTCGCCCAAGCAGCGCTGAATGCGCCGCGCCAATTCGTCGCGCCGTGCCTGATAGGCCACGCGCAAACGACGTATGAGCGTGTTGAGATGGCCTTCGGTGATGAAGTCGGTCAGCGCCGCCTGCAGCATGAGCTGACCCGGGCGGTATAGATCGTAGAGCCCGGTGTTGAAGGCGGGCAGCAGATCGGTCGGCACCACCAGATAGCCCAGACGGATGCCGGGGTACATCACCTTGGAGAAGGTGCCTGAATAGAGCACCTGGGCATGTTCGTCCAGCCCCTGCAGGCTGGCGAAGGGCCGGCCGCCGAAGCGGAATTCACTGTCGTAATCGTCCTCAAAAATCCAGCAGCGCTGTTGCGCGGCGAACTGCAGCAGGGCGCGGCGGCGCTGCAGGCTCATCACATGGCCGAGCGGATATTGATGCGATGGCGTGACGTAGATCAGCCGTGGACTGCCCTGCTGCCAGTCGGCGGCTGACGGCGCCATGCCCTCCAAGTCCACCGCGATCGGCTTGAGCTTGAGCCCAGCGGCCTGCAACGCCCGGCGCGCGCCCCAGTAGCACGGGTCTTCCACCCAGGCCTCGTCGCCGTGATCGGTGAGCAGGCGCGCGGCCAGATCGAGCGATTGCTGCGTGCCCGAGGTAATGAGTACCTGCTCGGGCGTCACCCGCACCGAGCGCGACAGGCTGAGGTACTGCGCAATGGCCACGCGCAGCGGCATATAGCCGCCTTCCTGGCCGTAATCGAGCAGGTCGCGGTCGAGGCTGCGCCAATACTTGGCCTGCAGTTTTTGCCAGAGCTGAATGGGGAATTCGGCAAACTCGATTTCGCCGGGCGCGAACGGCTGCACCTCAAAGTCCGCCGATCCCGACTGCGCGGTGAGCAGATTGCCGCGCTGCGAGAGCTCGCGTGGCGAGCCGCTATTCGCACTGGCGGCCTGCGCCAGCTTGCGCCCGCGTACCGCCGAGCTGAGCGGGCCGAGTTCCGGCAGGGTCTCGGAGACGAAAGTACCGCTGCCCTGGCGCGCGGTGAGGTAGCCTTCCGCCGTGAGCTGGTTGATGGCCGACATCACCGTATTGCGCGAGAGATTCAGGTCGCGCGCCAGATCGCGGGTGGATGGCAGTTGCACCCCAGCGGTGATGCGCCCCGCCAGAATGGCGCCGCGCAGCGAGAGATACAGGCGCCGATTTAGCGGCGGGGCTGCCGCCGCGTCGCCTTCGGCGCGCTGAAGTTCGGTGAGCAGGAGTTCGGACAGGGCAAGGGGTCGCATGGGTAGGCGCGGCACATAAAAACTGGCTCCATGACAAAAGCAAGGAGTGGCACTTCCGAGAGTACCAGTTGGCAGGTAAATTGAGCTTATCGAATCGCGCTAAGTCATGGAAAACCCTAGTATTTTTTGTTTTTTTGGCCCATTCAGAATGGTGCCTGGCCTTATTGCATTGCACCAAATCAGGGCGAGAACTGAGCGGCTGCCTCAGGCTCTGCCTCTTGTTGCAATGCACTAAAACAGGGAACATGCCTGCGTGCTTCTACCCTTGTTTTTTTGGTCTTTGATCCGGTTTTGATGATGTCCAACCTCACCTTCTTGCCTCGCGTTGCGGTCACCACCGATCTGAAATCGATCGGCGGGCACCCCACGTATGCGGTGACGCAAAAATATGTTGACCCGCTGCTGCCGCTGTCGGGCGTGTTGCCTTGGCTGCTGCCTTCGATGGGCGCCGAGTTGCCGCTGGATGCGGTGCTGGGGGATGTGGACGGGCTGGTGTTCACCGGCTCGCCGTCGAATATCGAGCCGCACCACTATGGCCAGGCGCTGAGCAACCCTGAGTCGCCCGCAGACCCGGCGCGCGACGCCACGACCCTGCCGCTGATCCGCGCCGCCCTTGCGCGCGGCATTCCGGTGCTCGGCATCTGCCGCGGGTTTCAGGAAATCAATGTCGCGCTCGGCGGCAGCCTGTTGCAGGAGGTGCACAACACCGAAGGCTTTGATGATCATCGTGAAGACGACACGCTGGATGTCGCCGGGCAGTACGGCCCCGCGCACCGCGTGCAGGCTGTACCCGGCGGCATGCTCGCCAGCATCGTCGGCACGGATTCCTGGGAGGTCAACAGCCTGCATGGCCAAGGCATCCAGACTCTCGCGCCCGATCTGCTGGCGCAGGCGCATGCGCCCGACGGTCTGGTCGAGGCGTACACCTATCAACCCGCTCGCCGCACCGACGCTGGCTTTGTGCTGGCGGTGCAGTGGCATCCCGAATGGCAGGCCGCGCAAAACCCCGTGTCGCGCGCGATCTATGCCGCTTTCGGCAACGCCTGTCGGCAGTTCGCCGCGCGCAAGCGCGGCGACTCGCTGGCGCGCGCTGCCTGAGCAAACCGCGCCTGCACCTTTGGCGTTCAAAGTGCAGGCGATGGATGGAACCATCCTTGAAACGCAAACTGGAATCACATCATGAGTAGCGACAACCGCAAGCAGTGGACCTTCAACGATCTTGAAGGCTGGCTCAACGCCCAACGCATTACCGAAATCGAATGCCTCGTGCCCGACCTGACCGGGGTGGCGCGCGGCAAGATCCTGCCGCGCAGCAAGTTCACCGAAGACCGCGGCATGCGTCTGCCGGAAAGCATCATCGGCCTCACCGTCACCGGCAACTGGCCCGAGGATGAACGCCTCGAAACCCTGATCGCCGATACCGACCGCGATATGAATCTGGTGCCCGATCCGAGCACCGCGCGCGTCGTGCCCTGGGCCACCGACCCCACCGCGCAGGTCATTCACGACTGCTATTTCAAGGATGGCGAGCCGGTGGACTACGCCCCGCGCACCGTGCTGAAAAACATGCTCAAGCTCTACGCCGACAAGGGCTGGGCCCCGGTGGTGGCGCCCGAGCTGGAGTTTTATCTGGTGGCCAAGAACAACGATCCCGACCAGCCGCTGCGTCCGCCCATCGGCCGCTCGGGCCGCGCCGAAACCTCGCGCCAGCACTACAGCATTGACGCGGTCAACGAGTTCGATCCGCTGTTCGAAGACATCTACGACTACTGCGAGGCGATGGACCTCGACGTGGACACGCTGATTCACGAAGTCGGCGCCGGACAGATGGAAATCAACTTTCTGCATGGCGATCCGCTCGATCTGGCCGACAAGGTGTTCTTTTTCAAACGCACCCTGCGCGAAGCGGCGCTGCGCCACAATATGTTCGCCACCTTCATGGCCAAGCCCATGGCGGGCGAACCCGGCAGCGCCATGCATGTGCACCAGAGCATCGTCGACCGCAAAACGGGGCAGAACATTTTCAGCAACGCCGACGGCAGCGAGTCCGAGCTGTTCCTGCACTACATCGGCGGCTTGCAGAAATACATTCCGCACGTCATGGCGCTGTTCGCCCCGTATGTGAACTCGTATCGCCGCCTGGTCGCCAATACCGCGGCGCCGACCAATGTGGAATGGGGCGCGGACAACCGCACCGTGGGCATCCGCGTGCCGTTCTCCAATGCCGAAAACCGCCGCATGGAAAACCGTGTGATCGGCGCCGACGCCAACCCTTACGTCGCGCTGGCCGCCAGCCTGGCCTGCGGCTATCTGGGCATGGTCAACAAAATCAGCCCGCTGCCCGAAATGAAGACCAACGCCTACGCGGCGCCCAACGCCATTCCGCTGCCGCAAAGCCTGTCGGAATCGGTGCGTGCGCTCGACGATGTGCCCGAGCTCGAGGCCATTCTGGGCAAGCGCTTTTGCGGCATCTACAAGGCGGTGAAGATGAGCGAGTATGCCGAGTTCATGAAGGTCATCAGCCCCTGGGAGCGCGAGCACCTGCTGTTGCACGTCTGAACGGTACCGCACCCTCAACAAAACATCGTCCTGAAACGGAGACTCCCATGAAACCCAATGATCTGCCCCAGTTCGACACCGCCGCGCTGCGCGCCAAGGACGCCGCGCATCACCTGCATCCCTTCACCGACACCAAGAGCCTGAACGCCGCGGGCAGCCGCGTCATCGTGCGCGGCGAGGGCGTGCGCATCTGGGACTCGGAAGGCAACGAAATCATCGACGGTATGTCCGGCCTTTGGTGCGTCAACCTCGGCTACGGGCGGCAGGATCTGGTGGACGCCGCCACCCACCAGATGCAAACCCTGCCGTTCTACAACGCCTTTTTCAAGACCACCACGGCCCCGGCAACCGAGCTTGCGGCGCTGCTGCCGCAGGTGGCGCCGCCCGGTTTCAACCATGTGTTCTTCACCAACTCCGGCTCCGAAGGCAACGACACCATCATCCGCCTGGTGCGCCGTTATTGGGACCTGATGGGCCAGCCGCAGCGCAAGACGATCATCAGCCGCCACAACGCCTATCACGGCAGCACGCTGGGCGGCGCCTCGCTGGGCGGCATGAGCGGCATGCACGAACAGGGCGACCTGCCACTGCCGGGCATCACCCACATCGACCAGCCCTACCAGTTGCAGCACGGCAAACCGGGCGAGAGCGCGCACGACTTCGGCTTGCGCGCCGCAAGCTGGCTGGAGGCCAAGATTCTCGAGCTGGGCGCCGACAAGGTGGCCGCCTTCATCGGCGAGCCGGTGCAGGGCGCGGGCGGCGTCATCATTCCCCCGGCCAGCTACTGGCCCGAGATTCAGCGCATCTGCGACAAGTACGGCCTGTTGTTGATCTCCGATGAAGTCATCTGCGGCTTCGGTCGCCTGGGGCACTGGTTCGGCTGCCAACACCCGCACATCAACTCCAAACCCGACCTCATCACCTTCGCCAAGGGCGTGACTTCGGGCTACCTGCCGCTGGGCGGGGTGCTGGTGGGCGACCGTGTGGCCAAGGTGCTGATCGAGCAGGGCGGCGACTTCAACCACGGTTTCACCTACTCCGGCCATCCGACCTGCTGCGCCGTCGCCATCGCCAACGTCAACGCGCTGCGCAACGAGGGCGTGGTCGAGCGCGTGGCCACAGACACCGCGCCTTACCTGAAGGCGCAATTCGCCACCCTGGCCGATCATCCCCTGGTAGGCGATGTCGATTCGCTCGGCATGGTGGCCGGGCTGGTGCTCTACAAGGACAAGGCCAGCCGTACATTGTTCGACGCCGATCTGGGCGTGGGCTACCTCTGCCGCGACCACTGCTTCAAGAACGGCGTGGTGATGCGCGCCGTGGAAGAGCGCATGATCATCGCCCCGCCGCTGGTGATGACGCATGCCGAAATCGACGAGATGATCCGGCGCATTCGCCGTAGCCTGGACGACACGCTGGCTGGTCTGCGTGCGCAGGGCTTGGTATAAATCGCCATTTCCGTTTCGGTCGGTCACGGCATACTGGTACGGGAATTGCAAAGCCTCACCCTGCTGCACCTGTTGTTTTCAATTGGCTTCACACACACTTGAGAGGTTTTTCATGTCACAAAAACTGCATACGAAGTCAGTCCGTCGCAAGCTGCTGGCGGCATGCCTGGCGGGCGCCGCGGCGCTAACTCTCGGCGCTGCCGCCCCGGCGCAAGCCGCCGGCGTGCTCAATATCTACAACTGGTCCGACTACATCGCACCGACCACGGTGCCGGGTTTCGAGAAGGACACCGGCATCAGGGTGCGCTACGACACCTTCGACTCCAACGAAACCCTGTTCGCCAAAATGGTGGCGGGAGATACCGGCTACGACATCGTGGTGCCGTCGTCGAACTGGGCGGCCATCGACATCAAGGGCGGCCTGCTGCATCCGCTGGACAAAGCCAAGATCCCCAACTACAAAAACCTCGATCCGGGCCTGATGAAGCAGCTCGCCGCGGTTGACCCCGGCAACAAATACCTCATTCCCTGGATGTGGGGCTACACCACGGTAGGCATCAACGTCAACCAGGTGAAAAAGGCGCTGGGCAACACCCCCATGCCGGCCAATCCCTGGTCCTTGATTTTTGATCCGACCTACGCTGACAAGATCAAGTCCTGCGGCATCTCCATGCTCGACTCGGGCGGCGACATCATGGAGGCTGCGTTCAACTATCTCGGCATTCCGCAAGACACCCAGAGCCCGGCCGACTTCGAGAAGGCCTACGCCATGGTGCAGAAGGTGCGCAAGGACGTGAGCATCTTCTCTTCCTCGGGCTACATCAACGACCTGGCTGGCGGCTCCATCTGCATGTCGCTGGGTTGGTCGGGTGACATGGGCATTGCCGCGGCGCGCGCCAAGGCGGCAAAAAATAAGCAGGACATCGAAGTGTTCCCGCCCACGCATGGCGCCGTGATCTTCATCGACACCATGGCCATTCCCGCCGATGCCAAGAACCTCGACAACGCCTACAAGTGGATGAACTACGTGCTCGAACCCAAGGTGGCCGCGGCCGACACCAACACGGTGACCTACGCCAACCCGGTGCCGTCGTCGCTGCCCTATGTCGATGCCAAGATCAAGGATAACGACTTCGTGTTCCTCAAGCCTGATATGGTGGCCAAGCTGATTCCGCCCAAGGTTTACACCCCGGAGCAGCGTCGTCTCGTGACCCGTCTGTATACCAAGTTCAAGACCGGCCTGTGATCTGACCCCTGTTGCCGCGCTCTGCGTTTTTTGTTGGCAGGGGCGCGGCATCCCCCACACCTCAACCTTGTTCGACCGATGATGGAGTTCGCGTTGTGACGCCCCCTTCCCCGAGTGCAAAACCCTTCCTGCGCATCGACGGCATCACCCGTCGCTTCGATGAGGTCGTCGCGGTCAATGACATTCATCTCGACATCCAGCAGGGCGAAATTTTTGCCCTGCTCGGATCGAGTGGCTGCGGCAAGTCCACCTTGCTGCGCATGCTCGGGGGCTTCGAGACGCCGACCTCCGGCCACATCTATCTGGAGGGCGAGGACATCACCGATCTGCCGCCCTATGAGCGGCCGATCAACATGATGTTCCAGTCTTACGCGCTGTTTCCGCACTTGACCGTGTTCGACAACATCGCCTTCGGTCTGAAACGCGACGGCATGCCCAAGGCGGACATCGCTACCCGCGTGGAGCAGATGCTCGACCTGGTGCAGCTCAAGCCCTTCGGCAAGCGCAAGCCGCACCAGCTCTCCGGCGGCCAGCAACAGCGCGTGGCTTTGGCGCGCAGCCTGGCCAAACGCCCCAAGCTGCTTTTGCTCGACGAGCCGCTGGCCGCACTCGACAAAAAGTTGCGCGAGCGTACCCAGCTCGAACTCGTCAACATTCTGCGCAAGGTCGGCGTGACCTGCGTGATGGTCACGCACGATCAGGAAGAGGCCATGACCATGGCCGACCGCATCGCGGTGATGAAGGATGGCGAGTTTCTTCAACTCGGCACCCCCATCGAGATTTACGAACACCCGCAAACCCGCTTCATTGCCGATTTCATCGGCAACGTCAATATGTTCGACGGCAGGCTGGTGACCGACGAGCCCGACCATTGCGAAGTGCAGACCGATGATGCGTTGTTCTACATCGGCCACGGCATCAGCGGCACGCTCAACATGGAGCTTGGCATCGCCTTGCGTCCGGAAAAAATGACTCTGACCGAGGGGCACCAGAATCACCCGAACAACGCCTTTCAGGGCACGGTGTCCGGGCGCTCGTACATGGGTAGTTACACCGCCTACGAGCTGCTGCTGCCGAGCAAGCGGCGCGTTCGCGTCACCGTGTCCAACGCCGATCGCCATGCCGATCCGTTTGATGTGGGGGCCGCAGTTACCGCGCATTGGGCGGATAACGCGCCTGTGGTCATCGTGGACTGAGGCACAGCGCCAACGCATCATGCCAACAAACAGCGACACCTCCACCCCGCGCAAAGTGCGCAAGCCCTTCAACTGGGGCCGCAAGATCGTGATCGGCATTCCGCAGATCTGGCTGTTGGCCTTTCTGCTCGCGCCGTTCTTTATCCTGCTCAAGATCAGCGTGTCGGAAACCGACGCGCTGGGCATTGGCTTCGACCCGCTCGTCACCTATGTGAACGATGCGCTGCAGGTCAACATCCACTTCTCGCCTT
Source organism: Thiomonas sp. SCN 64-16 (assembly GCF_001725585.1). Lineage (NCBI taxonomy): Bacteria > Pseudomonadati > Pseudomonadota > Betaproteobacteria > Burkholderiales > Thiomonas > Thiomonas sp. SCN 64-16. Next base: position 106,251 of record NZ_MEGQ01000010.1, read on the forward strand.
ACCTGGCGCTGGTGCGCGACAGCCTCTACATCATCACCTATCTGTCATCGCTGTGGTACGCCTTGATGACCACAGTGCTGTGTCTGGTGATCGGCTATCCCTTTTCCTACTTCATCGCCCGGGCCAAGCCCACGGTTCGGCCCGCCCTGCTGATGCTGGTCATGCTGCCGTTCTGGACCTCGTTTCTCATCCGCATCTACGCCTGGAAGAACCTGCTCGACGTCAACGGCCTGGTCAACCAGTTCCTGATGTGGGCAGGCATCATCCACACCCCGCTGCGCATGATGTTCACCGAGTTTTCGTTCATGGTGGGCATGGTGTATGGCTACATCCCCTTCATGATTCTGCCGCTCTACGCCACGCTGGTGAAAATGGATCACCGGCTGGTCGAGGCGGCGGCGGATCTGGGCTCCACGCCGCTGAAGACCTTCTGGCTGGTCACCGTGCCGCTGTCCAAGTCGGGCATCATCGCCGGCAGCCTGCTGGTGTTCATTCCGGCGGTGGGCGAATACGTCATTCCCGAGCTGCTCGCGGGCCCGTCCACGCTCAACATCGGCCGGGTGATGTGGAATGAGTTCTTCCTCAACCTCGACTGGCAGCGCGCCTCCGCAGTGGCCATTGTGATGATCGTGCTCATCCTGCTGCCGATTGCGGTGTTCAACAAGTACCAGACCAAGAGCCTGGAGGGCATGCGATGAAAAAGACCGCCGTGCTGCCCCTGACTTGGATGATCCTGGTCTATCTGTTCCTTTACCTGCCCATCGTGGTGCTGGTGGTGTATTCGTTCAACGATTCGCGCATGGTCACCATTTGGGGCGGCTGGACCTTCAAGTGGTACGGCGCGGTGGTGCATGACCATGAAGTCATCAGCGGCTTGATTCTGTCGCTCAAGGTGGCGCTGGCGACGGCCACTACTTCGGTGCTGCTGGGCACATTGGCGGCATTTGCCTTGGTGCGCTATCGCCACTTCGCGGGCAAAAGCCTGCTCAACTTCATGATCAACATCCCGCTGGTCATGCCCACCGTGGTCATTGCGCTGGCGCTGCTGCTGTTTTTCGTGACGGTGCAGAAGGCCATGGGGTTTCCGCAGAAGGGGTTTTTCACCATCTTCATCGGCCATACCGTCATGGCCATTTCCTATGCCGCGGTGGTCATCCAGTCGCGTCTGAAGGAAATGGACCGGTCGATCGAGGAAGCCGCCATGGATCTGGGCGCGCGCCCTTTCCAGGTGTTCATGCTGGTCACCCTACCGTCCATTTCGCAGGCCCTGGTGTCGGCCTGGCTGCTGGCGTTCTCGCTGTCGCTCGATGAAGTGGTGATCTCCGCCTTCCTCTCCGGCCCCGGCAGCACCACCTTGCCAGTGGTGATTTTCTCGCGCGCCCGTCTCGGTCTGAGCCCGACCATCAATGTGGTCGGGGCGATCACGGTCTATCTGGTCATCATTGCCGTGGCGGTGAGTAGCCTGCTCATGGCGCGGCGTGAACGCCTGCGCGCAAAACAGGCCGCACAGGCCTTGCGGATGGATGCCGAGCCGCAGCAAACAAAGGAATTCGGCGTCGGATTCATGACCGCCGAGGGGCGATGAGCCGTCGCCAGAGGAGCGGTTTTTTTGAGCAAGAGAAGCACCCTGTCAACATCTAAAAACACCTGGAGGACACACTGATGAACAAGTTCAAACTCACCGTGCTGGCGGCCAGCCTGGGGCTCGCCCCACTGGCACATGCCGACACCAACGCCGACATCCTGAACGAGCTGCAAGCGCTCAAGGCCAAGGTGCAGCAACTCGAAGCGCAGGTCAAGGCGCAGCAAACCCAGATCACCGACAACCAGAAGGCGACAGATGAAGCCTCAAAGGTGGCCAACCACGCGGATGTGCAGGTCTCGGGCATCAAGGAGCAAACCGAGTCGTCGGGCTTCAAGGGGCTGAAGATCAGCGGCATGATCGCCCCGGCCTATGTCTACAACCAGGATCAGCAGGCCAGTTCCTTCGTATTCCTGAATCGGTCCAATGCGTCGGCAGGAGGCGGCACCATCTACAACTACGACAACTCGTATTTCGGCGGCGCATACCTCCAGTTCCAGAAGGAAACCGCGGGCGGCGTGGGCTGGAACCTCACCCTGGCTCCCGATCGGGGCGCCGGCGTCAACATGAATGGCAACTCCATCATTCATGAAGCTTCGGTGTCGATTCCGCTGAACAACGAGACCAAGCTCATCGCCGGCCAGATCCCCGACTGGGAAGGCTATGAATACACCTGGGACAACCAGACCAAACCCATCACCCATAACCTGCTATTCGACTTCACCGAGCTGACCGCCTACACCGGCGTCGGGCTCGACCAGACCGTGGGCAACTGGGAGTGGAAGAGCATGATCGCCAATATGAACTCGCCGCGTTATTACTACGGCGGCTTCGGCGGGCCCGGCCGCGTCACGCCGAGCTGGTCGATGACCAAGTCGATGACCGCCACCACCATCGCCCGGCTGCTGCACAAGGGCTGGCTGCGCTCGGTGTACGACCGGGCGCCGGCGCCGCTCTGGGCCGATCCGCGCGGCGTGCATGCGGCCATCACCATCGACGACCTGCTGCGCATGCGCTCCGGCCTGGCGCTGCCGGTGCTGCAAGCCGACGGCACCGTCACGCTGGGGTTCGAGAACTCCATGGTCTACCAGGATGCCGGCGACGCCTTCGCGGCAGGCCAGGCGACCCCGTCGGCTGCCGCGCGCGACCAGCTCAAGGC